>JBBUBG010000040.1:0-7606 GCA_038058345.1 Patescibacteria group bacterium
AGAATATCCTTTTGTCTCCGCCACAAGCTCTCGTCTCCCTTTTTCCTTCAACGCAGGCAAGTCTTCCAATGCTTCGTTTACCTTCTCCACGATCTCTTTCTTTTCCTTTGCCAACTCAATCCCCTTTCATTGCGGACATGCTTGTACTTTCCAATCTGGATATTGTTATAATTTAGCCAAGTTGTCAACCCCCCCCGCACGGCAGTAACACGATACCAAGTTGCAAAAATACTCTGGTTCTGCTAAGCTTTCTCCAAATGGGAATTCTCCTTAGTTACTTGCCCTTGATACAGGTATTTTTGTCTGTGGCACTAATTGTGCTTGTTTTGCTTCAGCGCGAAGAGGCGGGTCTTGGGGGTGCATTTGGAGATGCGACAGGTGGAGGAACTGGCCGTACCAGACGAGGGCTTGAGCTTACGCTATTCTATGCGACAATCGTTACTGCAATACTATTTGTATCAGTTACCGTTGCCAGGCTTTTCCTCTAATTTAAAAGCCCCTTCGAAGTTTCCATTTTCTATAAATAATGAAGTCTAAAATAGTTTCTGCAATCGGCGATTATTACAGAGAAGTAGTTCTCGCATATCAACACTTTTCAAAAAAGGAGCGTGTCCTTTTTTTGAGCATATTTGCTATTTTTATTATTTCAGGATTTGCGATCGGGGTTCGAGTTAACGATCTTTTTTTAGTTGAAGTTCCAGCATATGCAGGGACACTTAGGGAAGGTCTCATCGGCGTACCACGCTTCATCAATCCAGTGCTTGCATCTTCTGATGCAGATCGCGACCTTTCAGCCCTTGTCTATTCAGGACTAGTTCGACTAAATACTGGCGAACAGAAATATATCGCGGACCTAGCTGACTATACAATTTCCGAAGATCACCTAACCTACACTTTTACAATAAAAGATAACGCTAAATTTCACGATGGGTCAAAAGTTACGTCAGACGATGTGATCTACACAATAAAAAGAATCCAGGACCCAGAAAGTAAATCTCCTCGTTATCCTATATGGGAAAATATTAAAGCCGAAAAAATTGACGAGCAGATATTAAAAATAACTTTAAGCCAAGCGAATTCTACTTTTTTGGAATCTGCAACAATAGGAATCTTGCCGTCAAAAAATTGGAAAAATGCAACTGGCAATGCTTTTTCTTCTAGCGTGTTAAATTTACGTCCAATTGGATCTGGTCCATATAAAATAGGCCGAGTTAAAATAGGATCCCTGGGGATCGCAGAGTCATACGAACTTTCAGCCAACTCGAAATTTATTTTAGGCTCACCAAAAATTCAAACAATAATCCTCAATTTTTACTCATCAAATCAGGAGCTATTTTCTGCAAGAAAGAATGGCGCGATTAAATCAATCGCCTCTATTTCTCCAATAGATGCGGACGAAATCAAAAAAGATGGTGGAACAATCCTTAAATCAGAAACTCCCCTTCCCCGTATTTTCGCAGTTTTTTTCAATCAAAATCACAACGAACTTTTTACAAGCAGAGCGGTACGCGAAGCACTCTCCATTGCGATTCCAAAAAGTGAAATAATAAATTCGGTATTTGGCGAATTTGCCACACCAATAAATGGACCGCTCGGCTCACCGGATCTTAAAAAATTGGATACGGATGCAGCAATAATTGCAGCAAAAGGAATGCTTGAGCGTGATGGATGGAAATTTAATACAGCTGATAAAGTCTACAAAAAAACAACTACCACTGGAACAGGGACTAAAAAGAAAACCTCATCAATCACCCTTTCGTTCACTCTCGCGACAGCCTAAAACCCAGAGATGAAATCCATTGCCGAGCATGTCCGTGACTCATGGGAAAAGATGGGAGCAAAAGTTAGTCTCGATGTTTTTGAGATCGGTGACCTAAATCAAAATATCATTCGTCCTCGAAAATATGATGCGCTTTTTTTTGGTGAGATTCTCGGACGAAGCCCGGACTTATATCCCTTCTGGCATTCATCCCAACGGAATGACCCTGGTCTAAATGTCGCCCTTTATACGAACATTAAAGCAGACAGACTTCTCGAAAAAGCGAAATTGGCAATCAATACAGAAGACCGCCAGGCAAAAGAAGAAGAAGCTGAAAAAGAAATTTTAAAAGACTATCCGGCGCTGTTTCTTTATTCGCCATACTTTCTGTATGCGATACCGAAAGAGCTCCGAGATGTGAAGATTGATATCATTACAGTCCCCTCGGAAAGATTCGCGAATGTATACGAATGGTACACAGAGACAGATCGAGTTTGGAAATTCTTAGCTAACAATAAATAGAAAATCAATTCAAAAAAAATGAACACCGATATCAGAACAAATAATAGACCAACACCGAGGCCCTCTTACAATCGCAATCACGATAGTTCCCAAGGGCAAACAGTTCAATCAACTGCGCCTATTTCGGAGCGTATCAGAATAATTCCACTTGGAGGAGTTGAAGAGATCGGTAAAAATATGACGATGGTTGTATACAAAAACGATATCGTAATTATCGATATGTGATTTCAATTTCCAGGCGACGATACTCCCGGGATTGACTACATCATTCCAGACACTAGTTATTTAGACTCTCGCCTTGATCGAAATAGAGGAGTGTTCATCACGCACGGCCACTTAGATCATATCGGCGGGATTCCGTATGTCATGCCCCGCATTGGCAATCCGCCACTCTTCACCAGGCTTCTTACTTCGATAATGATTAAGCGCAGACAAGATGAATTTCCTCATTTAGCTCCTCTCAACATGCAAATTGTTGAAAAAGATGGCCGAGTTAAGGTTGGTAATTTAGTTGTACGATTTTTTAAAGTTACGCATACAATTCCTGATTCAATGGGCGTAATTATCGAAACTCCGCACGGAAATATTATTTTCACGGGAGACCTTAAGGTGGATCACGATAACAATATTCCCCTACCCCACGAAGAAGAAACCTTCGGAGCTCTTGGCGCAGAAAATAATTTAGTCCTCTTAACCGATTCAACTAACGTTGAGCGTCCTGGTTTCTCTTTTTCAGAACGCCAGGTACACGAAAACTTACGTCAAATTATCGCCGACATGAAAGGGCGTCTAATCATGGGAACTTTCGCCTCCCTTCTTGAGCGTATCGTCTTTGTGATCAACACAGCAGA
Source organism: Patescibacteria group bacterium (assembly GCA_038058345.1). Lineage (GTDB taxonomy): Bacteria > Patescibacteriota > Minisyncoccia > Phycocordibacterales > JBBUBG01 > JBBUBG01. The sequence goes on from JBBUBG010000040.1 coordinate 3,133, forward strand.
AGAGATGGGCAAAAAAATAGTAGTGGAGGGGCGCTCGATGCGCGTTAATGTTGAAATAACGAGAGAGGTTGGGATACTAAAATGTAAACCGACCACAATTATCCCAGCAGAGGAGATGGAAAATTATCCACCAAATAAAATTATTATTCTTGCTACGGGCGCCCAAGGAGATGCCTTTGCGGCGCTCATGAGAATGGGAAATAAGCAACACAAAACCGTAAAAATAAATAAGACGGACACAGTTCTTCTCTCGTCCTCTGTTATCCCAGGCAATGAAAAAAGTGTCCAGAAATTAAAAGACAACCTCTCAAGGCAAGGGGCAAAAATCCTACACTATCGAGTTGCAGATGTGCATTCGTCTGGACATGCAAACAGAGATGAAATGGCCTGGATACACAAAAAACTTAAACCAAAATTCCTAATTCCTATTCACGGGTTTCATCACAATCTACACATCCACAAAGAAATCGCCGAATCAGTCGGAATTCCGGGAGATAATGTAGTGATCGCGGACAATGGTAGTATCATCGAAATCTCTGACGATGGACAAAAAATAGGTATCATAAAAGAAAAGGCGTCATCTGGAATTATCATGGTGGACGGTTTGGGGGTTGGAGATGTAAAAGAAGTTGTCATCCGAGATCGTCAAATGCTCTCTTCGGATGGAATTTTTGTAATCATCGCTGTTCTTGATTCACGAACCGGAAAAGTTCGTCAATCTCCAGACATTCTTTCCAGGGGTTTTGTCTATCTAAAAGAATCCCAAAAAATATTAAGAGATACTCGTCTTATTGCAAAAAAGACAATCGAAGACTCTGCTCATGGGATGAATCCTATAAATGTTGACTACATCAAAAATGCACTCCGAGAAAAAATCGGGAAATTCTTATTCAAAGAGACAGCAAAGAGACCCATCATTCTTCCTGCGATTATTGAAGTATAGATAAACAATCGAGTATAATTAAAAAGTGAGAAAAAAGTTCACCCCACTTTCCATTTTATATTCGGTCACTTTCGTCTTCAGTATTCATTATGCGTTTGTTCTATATATAAATTCCTCATTTCTCGGACAGTTTTTCTCTACGCAAGAAGTCGGCGCAATCTTCACAGTTGGATCTATTTTCTCTCTCATCTCCCTGCTATATATGCCAAAACTGCTTAACCGTTTTGGAATAGCAAGTGTAACCGAATGGTTTTTGTATATTCTCGCAGGAAGCGCCCTTGGACTTGCCTATACAAAAAACGGCTGGTTGGCAATGATACTTTTTTTTCTTCTGTATAATCTCCAGCTTCTTATTCGCTATATTCTTGATATTTATATCGAAAAATATTCCAAATTCGCAACAACTGGGAAAACCAGGGGAATTTTTTTGACAATTATAAATTTTGCGATTGCAATGTCCCCTATCGCCGTTGGTGCAATTATTGCACGAGGCAATTTGGAAACAGTTTATCTAGCAAGCGCCCTCCTTGCTCTAGTGACAATAGCAATATCAAATAAAACCCTCCATCACATCAAAGACCTAAGCTATCATGAGGGAACTTTTATCTCCGCTTTTAAAAAAATCTGGGACAACAAAGACATTTTCCATATTTTTTCGGCAAATATACTGCTTGAATTTTTCTACGCATGGATGGTAATTTATACCCCGATCTATCTTTCAACTATCCTTGGTTTTAGCTGGGAGACAATTGGCATAATCTTTTCAGTCATGTTAATTCCCTTTGCCGTTTTTGAGCTTCCCGCAGGATATATTGCAGATAAATATATTGGAGAAAAAGAAATCCTAGGTACTGGTTTTTTCATTATGGGTATAAGTACAATTGCACTTTCATTTATTTCTGGCTCATCCGCTCTCGTCTGGGCAACGGCACTATTTATCACTCGCACAGGAGCAAGCCTCGCAGAAATTATGATCGATACTTATTTTTTTAAAAAAGTTTCTACTGTTGATACTGATATTATTGCTGCATTTAGAGGCTCCAGATCAATCGCCTTAATTATTGCACCAGCCGCCGGAATTTTAGTTATCGCTTTTTTACCAATGCAATATCTCTTTTCAATCCTCGGAGCACTGATGTTCATCGGAATCCTAAACGCAATAAAAATCCAAGACACAAAATAACACCACACCAAAAAACGAAGGACAGTCCTTTGTATTTTAGGTGTGTTATAATATTTTACTCAAATGAGACCAAGAGACCAAACGGTCTTCGAGTATTCTATCCTGACCCCGTTTTATTTTTCTAAGTTAAACCTAATTATTTTGACCGTTGTTTCTATGCTAACTCTATCCCCATAGAATTTCTTGAACTGATTAAGCATGGCAACCTGACTCTCGTATTTTTCGTGCCCGCCATAATCAGCCTCGTTTACCTCTGCCAAAGTCTTTTCTTTTAGTCCTGTGATTTTTGCTTTAGCAAAATCTTTACCCGTCTCCGATAACTGAAAATTTAATAAATCTCCAATCTGCAAATTTTTGTCATCAAATAATCGCCAGGTCGTAGTTTTCCCACCTTCTAGTATTAAATCGGCTAAAAAACTAGTAAATTTAATCGTTTTGCTTTGCTTTGGAGCAGATAAATCAAACCTTACTGATTTATTGGGTATTCCTAAATCTTTCAACCTTCTGTAGGTATTACTTCCATCAATATATACGGCTATGACATCCCTTTTAATCATTGTGGGAATTTTAGCATGAAGATATATAAAAGAACCACCCCTGCCCGTGAGGACAGAGGTGGTGCTGTTAGTATTTAATAGTATACATAACTGTACTAAAAAATCAAGCGTCTGTGGATAAGCACTAAAGATGTCAGAAAAAAAGACCCGTGATGCACTCTCCTCAGTCTTTTCGAACCCCAACCTCCTCTCGCAAGGCACAATACTCGCACTCTTTGTCGGAACATCGCTTATCCCAAAAAGCGAGCGTGCGCACTTCTTCCGCAATGCGAAAAATATCTTTTTTCAGTTCCTCTACTTCTTCGTCTGTCACCGCCACGAGCTCTCTTTTCAATCTGCCTTTATCGTCAGGCTCCACGAAATCGAGCACTCCTTCGCGCATTCTATATTTTCCATTTTCATACATATCGAGAAGTAAGCGGTAGAAAATCATCTGCCGACGCAAGCCCTTTTTCACGATCTCCCCGGATGATTTTGGCTTCCCTGTTTTGTAATCCACGACACGCACAGTGCCATCTCCCAAGATATCCATGCGATCGAGATTACCTGTAAGCGGAATATCGCCCAGCGTCACACCGCGCACTGGATATTCCGTAAGCACCGCCCTTGGATAGTCTTCCTTGTATTGTTCCCCATACGTTTTAATAGCTCGCCTCCCTTTCTCCAAAATCTCTGCCCTGTCAGACGCGAGATACGACTGGCGCTCCACAATCCGCTCAAACTCCGCAAGCGCACCTTCAAGCGATGGCTTCTCTCCATTGCTCACCGGCTCAAAAAAACGCTTAAGCCCCGCGTGCACCGCACTGCCAAAAAGAGCACTTTTTTCTTGAGCCTCTGGTATGTGAATTAAACTTCTATAGAAATATCGCCATGGACATTCAAGATAGTTATTCACCGCCGTGGCAGAGAGCCCCTGTGCATCAAACCATGCCTTGATTCGATCAACTGATTTCAGCATAGAATCTGCTTTTGATTCACCAAAAAGAACGGTGGCGAGTTCATGGGGAGTACCTACTGGAATCTCTTTTTTAGAAAGAAGATGCGGATCGATCTCACTGACGAAGGACGCAGGCAAAATATCTCGACCACGCACGTCATGCACTGGATAGGAAATTACAGCACGTTTTTTTGCACGCGTAAGCGCCACATAAAAAAGACGGCGCTCGTCAGAAGTTGCTTCACTTTCACCCTCGCTCGCTTCTTTTCCTTTTTCTTTTTTTGGCTCCAAACTAAATGCAGAACGACGCTCTCGCCCATTCCACGCGCTTTCTGTGGCGCCTACAATAAAAACATTATCAAACTCCAACCCTTTTGATTTATGAACTGTGAGCAGCGTTACCCTTGACTCTGGATCCGCAAGCTCACGCTCAAAACGCACACCGTGAGTATTCACCGCATCGAGATACTGTATAAAATCTGAAAGTCTGGCATCCGTTCTGCCTTCGGTAAACGAACGAATCTCGTCCCAGAGCGCATGAAGCTTGGTGAGTGATCGCCCGGCGCGGGCACCCCGAAGAAACGCTGCGAGAAATCCCGATTCTCGAAGAATAGTCGCCACCACTTCGGGCAAAAGATCATTATGTGAGTTCTGCGCCCATTTCTTCAGATTCTTAGCAAAAGGATCATCTTTCAGATACTCCAATAATTTCAACCGACCTTCGCGTGCCGCACGAATTGCTTCGTATACCCACAATTCGTCATGGCCCGCAAAATCAAGAAGTAGCGCCCGAGCCGCATGTTCTTCAGAAGGATATAGCGCCACCGCACGAAGCAGTATGATGAACCTAGCGA
>JBBUBG010000041.1:0-2846 GCA_038058345.1 Patescibacteria group bacterium
AGTCGACACTTTTTAATGCGCTTACAAAAAAAAGCGTGCCCGCTGAAAACTATCCTTTTTGTACGATTGATCCATCGGTTGGAATCGTGCCAGTTCCAGACGCGCGCCTTGATGTGCTCGCAAAAATGTCTAATTCTGCAAAAGTAATTCCGGCGGTAGTTGAGTTTGTTGATATCGCGGGACTAGTTAAAGGCGCTTCTTCTGGTGAAGGCCTAGGTAATAAATTTCTTGCGCATATTCGCGAGGTGAACGCCATCGCGCACATGGTGCGGGTTTTTGAAGATCTGGACATTATTCATGTCCATGGCGCTCCGAAACCTATGCATGATGCCACTGTAATAAATATGGAGTTGATTTTGGCTGACTTAGAAACAGTCACAAAGCGACTAGGTTCTGTCGAGAGAGAAGCTAAACGAGGAGAAAAAGATGCTGTCGCTGAAAAAGCAGTGCTCGAGCAAACAAAGACTCACCTTGAGAGTGAAAAGCCCGCAAGAACAGTTACGATTCTTCCGGAAGAAAAGCGGTTTCTTGATCAGTTGTCGCTACTTTCGAGCAAGCCCATTTTGTATGTTTTGAACACAAAAGAAGGTGCGGGAGATATTCCAGCCGATTTTTTAGAGATGATTAAAAAAGAGGGCGCGCGATATGTGGTTCTCGATGCACATACAGAGCAAGAGCTTTCTCTTTTTGAGGGTGATGAAAAAGATGAGATGCGTTCCGGGATTGGATTGTCGGACGATGGACTAGCCCAATTAATTGTTGAAAGTTACAAACTGCTTGGTCTTGCGACATTTCTTACCACTGGCGAGGACGAGACACGTGCCTGGACAATTGCCGAAGGGTCACTTGCTCCAGTTGCCGCCTCGGCAATCCACACTGATTTTGAGAAGAAATTTATTAAGGCAGAAGTAGTGAAGTTTGAGGATCTCGCGAGGGTTGGCTCATACGCCAAAGCTCGCGAGCTTGGTTTGCTTAAAACAGAGGGTCGAGACTATATAGTGCAAGACGGTGATGTTATTGAGTTCAAGGTGGGAGCATAAAATCAACTAACCCCCAAACAGATTTCACCAAGGGTTCTGCTACTTGCCACGCAACCTCTTTTGCCCGCGCGCTTTCTCGAAATTAACGTCACTTATCACGGGCTTTTTGGTTTTGAATTCAATCTGCCGGCGCGCATTGCCTGCGATAGTACCGCCCTCTCGCGCAACATGCTTATTTTCTTCGAAATCTTTCGGTTCCACTTTCTTGGAAATTTCTGTGGTCGCCGTTTCCGCCAACATATTCAAAACCAATTCCAAATTAGTCATATTGTCACGCAGGTTTTCCTTTTTCAACTCTTTTACTTTTTTATACTCTCTCGTTGTCATTCCTGTCCACGCCCTTGTGATTTCGTTGGTCAAAATGGCAAATTCCATACCCTCTTTTACTCCCCGCGTTTCCCATTCGTCAGTCAATTCCTTGCGAATCTCGATACTTTTCAAACGCTGATTAATCCACGCCTTGCTGTACCCTTTCTGTAGATACGTTTTTAGCGCACGATTAATAGCAAGCTCTGGATCGGCGGTCTCTTCAAGTCGTTCGTAGCCAACCTTCGCAAGCCACAGCTTGAAAGGTTCTGCATTCGGCGATGGAATGGATTGTACCAGGCGAAGCATCACTTCAGTATTAGCCGCGTCCGTCAGGTAATATTTTCCATCTTTGGCCATAAATTTCAGTTCGTGACATTTTGTCACGACCTCGCTTCCCTCTTCTTTTAGACGTTGTTTTAGTTTTCGCCAATAAGCGCCTGCGTCAACACTTTCTGTCAAAACTCCTACTATGTCGACAACCGAAAAAAACCACAATTCCTTCTCCTCGTCCCAATGTCGTCGAATCTGTTGCCCCTCAAATAGCGCGATTTTCTTTGTTTTCTTCATGTTTATATTTTATCACACAATTTGACGGAAAATGGTGCGAGAAGTAAGGAAGACCTTTTTGTGTTGTACACAAGATTAACCAATAACGGAGAGGCGAAGTACTGACCGAGCCTAAAATAGTCATCGTCGAAATCTGCTGATTTAGACGCGATTTTTACGCATAAAAATCGGGCGCCAATGAGGACTTTTTAAAAAGGCTCGGTCGGTACGTAGCCGGACGACCCTGAATTAGAAGTTGCGTTTTTCGTTAATATCTGTATAATTTCTTCCATGTTTACTCTATCTGGCGAAAAGCGCGAAATATTTGGGAAAAAGCTTATGGAGCCACGGGCCAGTGGCAAGCTTCCTATAGTTATGTATGGTGAAAAAACCAAGCCTCTTTCCTATTTTGTCGTAGCTTCTGATTTTAAGAAACTTTTTCAAAAAGCAGGGGAATCGAGTCTCGTGACATTTTCTGATGGCCAGGCTGATTATGATGTTCTTATTCATGATGTTCAGGTTCATCCAGTGACGGGCGAACATCTCCATGCTGATCTTTATGTTATCGAAAAGGGTGCAAAAGTTCGCGTAAATATTCCCCTCGTATTTGAGGGTATTTCTACTGCCGTCAAAGCGTTGGGTGGAATCTTGGTAAAGGTTCTTCACGAAATTGAAATCGAAGCAGAACCAAAGAATCTTCCACACGAAATTGTTGTAGACATTAGTAAACTTGAGGTTTTTGAAGACCGCATTTGTATTAAGGATCTCGTTTTTGCCGAAGGGGTACATTCTACAGATAATCCAGAAGAAGTTATCGCGCTTGTTTCAAAGCCTAAAGAAGAGAAAGAAGAAGAGACAGAAGTTGCTGACCTTACGGCCATCGAAGTTGAGAAGAATGGAAAGAAAGAGGAAGAAGGTGCGGAAGCGGCGGCAGAGGCACCAGCAGGGAAA
>JBBUBG010000042.1:0-3133 GCA_038058345.1 Patescibacteria group bacterium
GATGCGAGAGATCATGCTTCGCCTCTTCACTTTCAATGTGATGATTGTTTGGCGTCCGGCTTAGGGGGATGTTTTCTACGGAGCATGGCTGTCCCCATTACATCGTAGTCTTTGTAGGGAAATTATGGTATTATTCAATAAAAGAAATGGCGGAAAAAAACTCACAATTTAGGAGGAAGCGGGCAGACACCAAGATGGGCTCTCTAGAGAAAAAGTACGGTGTTGATTTTGGTGTAAGATCAGACAAGAAGCTCGGTAATTATTTAGAGGAGCAAGGGTACTCATCTCTGAGCAAGCTCTTGGAGTTTAAAAAGAATGGCAAATAATAGGGGGAGTAAGATTAGTCTCCAGAAAAAAATACCGCCCGTCGAAGAGCTGGCGGAGCGGTTTTCTTTTATATCTAACGAAATTTTAAGAACAAATCTCGCGATAGCATTCCAGTACATCATTTTCCTAATTGCAATTTTAGATGAACTCGAAGTTGAGGGGACGACGATTGCAAGCTCTGTTCACAAAGACATGATTGTCCACTCGGGAACAATTATCGAAAGCTGTCTTCATCACTGTGTACGAAGATATATTGATTCAGGCACAGTAGAAAGTGAAGATATTATGCCCTCTGATTGGGACGTCAAAGATTCGAAGGACCTATATGTGATTTCTGAAACTGAAAAAGTATGTGGAGTAACTATGCACAAAAAAACAGAACACTTTAAGGACAATACAAACTTTATAGTTGTAAATCGAGCAGCTCAAAAGGCGGGTATTCTAGATGCAACTCTTTTTGATAAGGCAGAAAAAGCACGAGAAATGAGGAATAAAATTCACCTGGCGGGTCAATCCGGAATTGATGGAGCATATACAAAGGCTGAATCAAAGAAAATGTTTGATCTAGCAAATGAAATAATTTCAGAGGTCGAGTCAAAATTAAAGTCTCTAACTTAGCATAAACCATGCCCGAGGAAGCAACGCAACTTGAACAAACTTCTAGCCTTGAGCCAATTAGCGTGCTTCCAGATCAGGCGGTTTCTACGACCGAACAAGCCCCAGAAGTACCTCTTGAGACTTTAGAAAGCACACAGAACATACCTATTTCAGCACCAACCGAAACCGAAACATCAGTTTCGGTTGGTGGGACAATAAATCTGTCTCCCGCGCCAGTTGAGACGCCGCCAAATCCTGCGCCTACCACACAACCTGTCGTAGTAATCCAGGAAGCAAACCCTTCCTCCTCCGATCCTCTCGAGCTTCGGCGGGACCCGCGTTCGTTCCTTGCGAAAGCCCTCGAAAAAATCCAATTCCGTAAGAGAGTAAAGCTTGATAAGATACTGAAACTCGCTATGGAAAAGCGTAGTATCACCAACGATCAAGTCGAGAAGCTTTTGCACGTTTCGGATGCGACAGCGTCCAGATACTTGGCTCGGCTTGTAAAAGAGGGGAAACTCCAAAAAATCGGCAAGGATGGATCTTCCATGTACGAAGCCGTGAGCCGTTGAACGGCTCATTTCCCACCATATGAGCCGTTCATCGGCTCATATGGTGGGGTCCGAGGTCAGATCGATTACTTTTTGCTATTATCCTTCCGCTAGGTTAGTTTAATCATGGACTCGTTCACAAGTAACATTGCATGACTTGGAGGTTCTGCTCATGAACAAGCACCAGAGAGAGGTCAACTATTTTTTTTCAGCGATGAAATGGCCATATTGGAAATCTCACGAGATTCTTGGACAATTTGTCGAGGAGCTCGGAGAGGTCGCGCGCATCTTGAACTAGACTCGAGGACAGAAGAAGCCCCCGAAAAAAGGAGAGCCAGATCCTGATCTTGAGCTCGAAATGGGGGATCTCTATTTTTCTCTGATTTGTATGGCAAATTCCCACGGCATTGATCTTAATCAAGCCTTCGACAGAGCGTTCACAAAGATTAAGACGCGCGACAAGGAGCGCTTTTGATTTTGTTTCCCAGCCCCGCGCGAAGCGTGGGGCTGTCTTCTTTTTATTTAAAAAAATTGGGCGTGTTGCGAAAGCAACACGCCCGGGTCGAGGGTGGGTTCATTTCCTGTTCAGTCGAAGCTCGTAGAGCTTTCTCTGTCTGCGCTCCTGTTGGAGCGTTCCATCCTTCCATGTGAGGTAGGCGTAGGCAAGTGCACCTGCCCCAACCGCAATATACTGAAACTCTGCGCTTCCCAAAAAGAAGAAAAACGCAGTGACCGCATCGCTCGCCAAGAGAAGTAGTCTCTCCATTGTATGTACCTCCAATCCTCAAATAGCTTACACCAGACTTGGTAATTTTGTCAACATTGGAAACTTCCTTTTTTTATTCAAAAGTTCTAGAATAGACAGATGGAAAATTCTGAAAAGAAGGAAAGATTTGATTATCTTTTTATTGGTACTGGAAACTCGGCCTTAGTGGCGGCCGCGCTTTTGACTAACGCGGGGAAGCGCGTTTTGATGCTCGAAGCACATGATATTCCCGGAGGGTATGCACAGTCTTTCGCCTGGGGAGATTATTTTTTTTGTGGACAGGTACATTACATTTGGGGTTGTGGGCCAGAAGGAAAAATTTATAAATTCTTGCAAAAAATAGGCCTTGAAAAAGATATTACTTTTGAATTATACGATCCCGACAAATACGATGTTATGGCGATGCCTGATGGCAAGAAGGTGGGAATCCCATACGGATGGGACCGATTGGCGAAACAAATAGATGAGGCATATCCAGGGCAGGGGAAAAACGTAAAAAAGTTTACCAATATTCTAGATAAAATCCGCGGCGAGGTTGCCCTTTCCCCTGAAAGGAAAATGAAATGGTGGGAGCTTGTTTTGATGGCTCCTAAATTTTTGAATCTAATTAAATATCGAAATAAAACAGTTCAGGACGTTTTTGATGAGTGTGAACTTTCGATCGAAGCTGAAACAGTTCTCTCTGCTAACGCAGGGGATTTTATGTTGCCACCGAATGAGCTTTCTATTTTTGCTTATGCGGGGTTATTTGCTGGTTATAATGGAGGCGCATATTATCCAACGAAACATTATAAATATTATGTTGATCGTCTCACTCAATTTATTGAAGAGCATCGTGGTTCGCGTATTTTATATAAAAGTGAGGTTGTGGGGATTGATATTGAAGGGGATC
>JBBUBG010000043.1:0-5036 GCA_038058345.1 Patescibacteria group bacterium
TAAATGGGACGCTAATTAAGTCGGCTGGGTATCCATCTGGTTTTTCTTCTTCTGTTCCATTTGGGACTATTTCCTTTCGCGCAAAAAAAGCGGGAACTGGAATAATTAAGATTGGGAATGGGTCTCTTGCGTTTGAGGCAAATAGTCAGATGGCGCTTACTGGAAGTGGTACGACTTTTGTTGTGACGGCAGTAGAAAAGGTTCCGATTGTTGTTCCAAAAAATACAACGAAAGAGGTTAATATAGTTGTTTCGACTACTACAGAAGAAGTTTCCTCAACTTCAACAGAAGAGCGGAGTGGAACCTCTACGCAGGTCGCAGCGCTCGCTACTGCGAACTCTACTAGTTCATCAATTCCTATATGGGCATGGCTTGCTCTTATTGTAGTCATTGGAGCTTTCGCTTGGTTATTCGGTAGGCGTTCTTCTAAGAGGTAAAAAAGCAGTTTGCCTTTTGGCTTGAAACTCGCGATAATGATGAGCAGTGGAACTATTTTTTGGATCATTTTTGACATGGCTTGAATCTTCGAAGTACGTCATTCTCTTTTTGGGGACTCTGATAGAGGGGCCGGTTTTCATGATCTCTGGTGGTTTTTTGCTCCGGACAGGACAGCTAGATTTTTTCCCGGCGTATATTGCGCTCGTTTCAGGTGATTTTGTTGCAGACATCTTTTGGTATTATGTTGGTTTTTTCGGAGCACGGCCTCTTACGAATCGATTAGGCTCCTATATTGGAATTACGCCAGAGATTATTGAAAAAATAGAGCATCGGTTCAAAAAATATCAGGATCATATTCTCTTTATCTCAAAAATTACGATGGGATTTGGTTTGGCTCTTGCAACTCTCACTGTGGCAGGCATGCTCAAGGTTAATTTCAGGCGCTACCTTTTTATTAATTTCGCGGGGGGATTAATCTGGGTTATTTTTCTGATGTCAGTAGGTTACTTTTTCGGAGATATTTACTCGAAAATCAGTGGGCCGATGAGTATCGTTTTTGTCGTCGCACTTCTAGTCGCGGTTGTCCTTGCGCTTCGGTCAATAAATAAGTATCTTCTAAAGAAGGAGATCTAATTTTTGAAAAATAAAAAAATGAAGCCACTCGTATCAATTATTGTTCCAACTCGAAATGAAGAGAGTGTGATCGCGAGTACACTTATTAATTTGCGAAAGCTTACGAGCGTTCCCTACGAAATTATCGTTTCAGATGGAATGAGCACAGATCGAACTGTCGAGATCGCTCGTGAATATGCTGACATTGTTGTTCCACACAATCCAGAATGGAAGCGCACCATCGCCGCGGGTCGTAATCATGGAGCAGAGGTGGCGACTGGAGAGTATTATCTTTTTTTAGATGCGGATGTAACAATTCATGACATCAATAATTTTATGATTCATGCTGTTGATTATTTCAAAAAAGACAAAAAACTTGTTGGATTGACATCATTTCTTCGCGTACATCCCGGGCAAGCGACCATCGCTGATAGGTTGGTTTTTGCTGCACAATGTGGACTTTATTTTTTCATGAATAATGTTTTGCAAATCGGAACATCGTTTGGTGAGTTTCAGATGGTTCCAGCTGATGTTTTTAAAAAAATAAATGGTTACAATGAAAATTTTGTAGCGAGCGAAGACTACGATCTATTTTCTCGTCTTTCGAAAATCGGACATACGAGAATGGGCTGGAAACTCCAGATTTTTCACACTGGTCGTCGGGCTCACGCTATCGGTTGGCCAAAACTTCTTCGCTTGTGGGTTGGAAATACCATCTATAATTTAATTTACCGGCATTCCTTAAGCTCCGAGTGGGAAGTGATTAGATAAAAAATATCATGAAAATTAGCTTAATTATTCCAGCATATAATGAGGAAAAATATTTAGGCGAGTGCCTGAAGCATGTTGCGGAAAATGGCACAGCCTTATTTGAGACAATTGTAATTGATAATGCGAGTACTGATCGCACTGCCGAGATTGCTAAATCATCTCCTTTTGTACGCATTGTTCATGAGTCAAAGAAAGGGTTGACGCAGGCGCGCGAGTGCGGACTTAGCTCCGCCACCGGAGATGTTATCGCTTTTATTGATGCTGATACAAAAATGCCGAGCGGTTGGGTAGAGCGAATGATTAAAGTTTTTTCCGAAGATCCGAATGTTGTTTGTTTGAGTGGCCCCTATATTTATTATGATTTGCCAGTTTACTCAAAATTTGTAGTTTGGGTTTATTGGATATTTTTTGCTTGGCCAACGTATTTCGTCACTGGATACATGGCGGTTGGTGGGAATTTTGCCGCGAGAAAAGATGCGCTTGAAAAAATCGGGGGCTTCGACCAATCAATCAGTTTTTATGGAGAAGATACCGACATCGCACGTCGTTTGCATTCTGTTGGTTCTGTAAAATTCATACAGAGACTTTATATGCCGACTTCTGCACGCCGACTAAAAGAAGAAGGGCTTTTTATTACCGGGTATCGTTATGTTATTAACTTTTTTTCAATCGTTTTATTTAAGAAACCAGCAACATCGAGCTATAATGATATTCGTTAGCCCAAATCCCAAAATGAAAAATAATATTATAACACACCTAAAATACGAAGGACTGTCCTTCGTTTTTGCGTGTGTTGTAATGTTTACTGTTTGGGTGCCAAACGTTGTTTTTGCCGAGACGTATTCAGGTGCCGGTTTCCCTTCTGTGAATATTTGGTATTCAAAAGAGCCGTTTTTTGCGGGTTCCCCAGTGCGAGTTTATAGTTCTGTTTTTAACTCTGGTAGTTTTGACTTATCTGGGACTGTCACTTTTTTTGTTGATAACAAAGTGATTGGGTTAAGCAATTTTTACATCGCTGGGGGCGGAAGACTTCAGGATACTTGGGCTGACTGGACTCCTGTGAAGGGAAACCATAGCATCCAATCTAAAATCACAAACGCTGTAATTCACCCAGTTGGACAGCCAACAAGAATCGTTGAGCTAATTTCAAGTACAAGCGGGGTAGAAAAAAAGTTTGTTGATAGTGATTCGGACAATGATGGAATTGGCGATTTGACTGACAAGGAACCAGCAGGTACAACTGTTGCAGAAAATAATCAAAGTAGTGCAGTTTCCTCGAACGTTGCGGATGGAAAATTGGCTGAAAATAGTGGGATAATTAAGAGTGTTGAGAATGCTGTTATCTCGGGTGTCGAAAGTTTCCCGGTTGGAACAAGCACTCAATATCTAATTAAAAAAGGAGTTAATGGAGTTGCCGGAGCGAGTGTCTCTTTTGATAATAAAGTTAGCAATGCTCGAATCGGAGTAGAAAAGAAAATTGAAGATCTAAAGTTACAGTCTGAAAAATATTTTGAAGCTAAAAAGGCCGAGTCTTCACTTTTTACTCCGCTTTCCATGCTTTCGAGTGCAGCTCTTGCTGGGGCGGGATTTGTTATGTCAAAAAATATTTATATTTATGTCCTCGTCGCACTGCTCTTGTTTTATCTAGTTAAGAAATATAGAGGACGAGACAGATATTAAAAGTCTGGAAGTTCTGCTGGTTTAAACGTGCGGATGGCATTTTTTAGGAAGATTTTTGTCTGCGCAGAAGTTACCTCAAATTGTCGTGCAAGATCTTTTTCCGAATCACTCGTCCCTCCGTCGTTGAAGTTTACCCTAAAACCAATAATGGAATCGTCTGGGATTTGAGACATTGCAGAATAAAATTTTTGAATCTCGATAGCGCAAATAGGATCCCAGTCTGTGTGAAAATAAAGAATTATGAGCCTATCTGTTTTTAGTGCTTCCGCATAATCAGCGGAATTAAAATCGTATACTTTTGAGATATTTCCACCGACAACTTTTCCGCTAAAAGTAGCTTGGAGTATAGAAGGGGAGGTCTCTTTGGAAATCTGAGGTATCGTTGTTTCTATTACTACTTGTTTGGGTTTTGGAACTATTTTTGGTTTATTTTGTGGAATAACGGGAGTATTTATCGTTGATATCTTTTGTGGAAAAATAAAAACAAAAACCCCAATTCCGATAATTACTGCCGTTAAAATTTTGAAGATCTGAAACATGCATAGTTATTATATCACGATTAGTTTTCCGGGTTAGCCTTTTGTCTAAATTTTTGTCTTGTTGTATACTTAAGCAATCATGGATCTTACATCAGCACCAGAAATGATTTTTGGTATTCCGGGTCAGGTGTTTCTTATTTTTGTTTCTGCCTTCTTTTACATTTTTGCGGTCGTTCTTTTTTGGCGTCAGTACCATCGTTCTGGAGACGAACTCTTGAGCGCATTTTTGGCATTTCTTTCTGGAATGGCGGTGTTTCATCTTGTGCTCGGAATTGGTTCATATTACAAAAATGAATCACTGATTCTACTAGGTCTTCTTGCAGCTCTTACCGGCTCAACTTTTACTCTCAAATTTTCTCTCTCATATTTTTCCAAGCAGTGGCGTTCGTGGTTTTTTTACAGCACGCTCGCAGTTGTGTGGACGATTTTTCTTGTTGCGATCCTAAGTGGAGTCGCTATCCCTAAAATTCTTACCGCGACTTTGTGGTATATGATTTTTTCAACAGGTTTTTTGGTGAGCTTTTATGTTGTTGCGCGTGGATTTATGTCGCGCGACCGTTCTACCAAGATCAAGTGTGTTGGAGGAGGAATCTGGATGGCTGTTTGTTTTCTTGCCGCAGACGCTACGGTGCTGTTTGCGGGTATCTCAATTCTTGGCGAAGCGTTGATGTCTCTTGCTCCGGTTATTATTATTCTATCTGTGTATTACGGCAGGCGTGTCGAACGTTTGGCGGATGCGGCATCGCTTACGAAATATGTCTCAATATAGATATATCCTTGGTTCCATCTTGGGGGCAATTGTTGGAGTGCTTATTCTTCGCGAGCTCGGACTTATTTTTGGGCCAACAGAAATGCCAATTCGGACTCATGCGGAAACTCTTGTTCACAGCACTGTGATACTCCTTGGGTTTGTTTTTGCTGGCATCGGGAGCGCTACGTGGCTCAATCTCCGTGGATATACTGCTGAATATAGAAAAAAGATAGACGATCTTTTAG
>JBBUBG010000044.1:0-3649 GCA_038058345.1 Patescibacteria group bacterium
AATCATAGAGGACACGCAAGACGGAAGCCTTTCTTTTCATGAGACAACTCTCCCTTAATTTGGACGCCCGGCGTCCATATTGTTTGAGTTACGAACTGATCCAATTCGATGCTACTCTTTTTTAAGCAAAATGTCACATTGATATCTTCCTATATTGGAGTATCCTATAAAAATGCTTAAGCTAAATCCATTCCGACAAACAGCGGGTCTTTGTGGGCCTGCCGCGTTGAAAATAGCCCTAAATTTTTGGGGAATTGATAAGACAGAAGATGAGCTCGTTCTGCTCACTAAAACTATAATTGGCGAGGGAACTCCGGGAGAAAAAATCGTAATAGCTGTTTGGTCTCTTGGACTCAATGCTGAAATGGAAGATGATTCTACTTTCGAAAAAATTCAAAGTTGGCTTGAGAAAGGGGTGCCTGTGATGGTTGATTGGTTTGACGAAGATGACGGACATTATGCTATTGTTGTTGATTTAGATGAAATAAATATTTACCTTCAAGATCCAGAGCTCGCGGATATTAGAATTTTACCCCGCGAACATTTCTTCCGTGTCTGGTTCGATTTCCCCGGCGACTTCCTCCGTACCAAAGACGACCTCGTTCTTCGCAGGTTAATTGCAATTTATAAATAATTTCAAATGGATAAACCTTTTACTCCGAATAAAAAGACAGCGACATATTTACGCAGAGTGCTTAAGGATGCAGATGAAGGTAAAAATATGGTTGGGCCATTTACATCTACAAAAGAGATGGACGCATGGCTTGATGCGTAATTTTCATATCAAATTTCTTGCTATTGGCACCCATCATCAGTTGTATGGAAAATAGAAAAAGCAGCAGAATCAATTGTCGTTAATAAACGGCTCCAGACCCCGTTTCCCTCTATCGGTACACATCATCAGCTATATGGAAAATAAAAAAACGGCTGAATAAACGGATCCAGGCGCTGTTTCACGGGAACGGAGTTCTCTCGAGCCGCAGTGCGGCTCAATTCCCACCGAATGAGCCACTGCGTGGGTCAAATGAAAAAGACCCGCGCCAAAGATCGTGTTGATCTTTTCCGTCGAGGGTCTCTAGAGCAACATCTCCTTGCGAATAAAGGGAATCGCTGCTGTTACGGCACGTTCTCTATGGCTTAGAAGCTTGCCTTTTTCTTCTGCAGGTAGCTGATGTGAGCCACCTAGGTGTATTCCCCATTCTGGTACATAAAAAAGACGCTCGAATGGAAAACCTTCAATGGGGATACCGATCGGTGCCTCGAGAACAACTCCCCGAAGAGTGCCCTCAAAGAGTTTCGGATCTGAATCCCTGTGTCCTTTGTCGACAACACCGACAGCAAGAACTGTTCGGAACTGCGCGCCTCTTTGTTCTTCTGAAAACGGCGCCATCACCGAGAGCGCATGTTCGACGATCTCCTCGTCAGACATTCGGTAGCCTTTCCAGCGCCTAACATGAATACCAGGCTTGCCACCCAATACATCAATCTCGAGACCTGTATCATCGGAAAGCACCAAGAACTTTTTTCCTTGAAGATCAGGACGAGATTGAAGCGCTTTCGAGTACGCAGCGACTTTGATGACCGCATTTTCTCCGAGACTCGTGCCCGTCTCCGGAACATCAAGTTCCGGAAAGTCGAAATTTTGCATGGTTTCAACTTTAACCCCAAGGCTTCCGAGATGTTTTGACATCTCCATAACCTTTCCGGGATTAGAGGTCGCGTAGATAAGATGAGTGTTCATTGTTGATTCTCCTTAGAGCTATAAAATAGGAAGTACTGACTCCAGCATTATACTAGCTATATTTACTGAAATAACAATACTGACAATAGAACGGTACCTAGGGCCGTTTATTCAAACTTCCTTATCTTCTAAATTTGTAGGTTTTGGACCATACCGGATTCGAACCGGTCACCTTTCGCATGCCATGCGAACGCTCTACCAAATGAGCTAATGGCCCAGATAATTCACTTAGCGTAATTGAAAAAATACCATATTTCTGGTAGATTTCAAAGTACATAATAATTAATTAATCGAGTATGATATTTCAAATTGCGTTCGTTGCCTCCATCGTGGCAATTTTGTACGGATATCTATTGACACGCTCCGTGCTCAAGAAATCCGCCGGAGACCAAAAAATGCGCGATATTCAATCCGCAATTCAAGAAGGGGCAATGGCCTATTTGAAAAGACAAAATCAGACTGTGTTTTGGGTTGGACTTGTTGTTGCTGTCGTTCTCTATATATATCTATCAACGAATATCGCGATAGGATTTGTTCTTGGCGCCTTGGCTTCGATGCTCGCGGGCTACATGGGGATGACGATAGCGGTGAAGGCAAATGCTCGGGTTGCAGAGGAGGCGAGGATCGGAATTAAGGAGGCATTTGCGCTTGCCTACAAAGGCGGTGCTGTTACTGGATTTTTTGTAGTTGGACTCGCCCTTCTTTCTGTAACAGGATTTTATTGGTGGTTTAACGATGTTCCGGCACTCGTCGGTCTTGCGTTCGGCTCTTCTTTAATTTCTGTATTTGCGCGATTGGGTGGTGGGATTTTTACTAAAGGTGCAGACGTTGGAGCTGATTTAGTTGGAAAAATTGAAGCGGGAATTCCAGAGGATGATCCAAGAAATCCAGCTGTAATCGCGGACAACGTGGGAGACAATGTTGGTGATGATGCCGGAATGGCAGCAGATTTATTTGAAACTTATGTTGTCTCTGCTTCATCCGTTATGATTCTCGCGAATCTTCTTTATCCTGGAAATCAGTCAATGATCGAGCTGCCGCTTTTAATTGGAGCTGTTGCGATAGTGGCTTCGATTTTCGGATCTTCAATGGTGAAGATGAAAAAGAGCATCATGGGCGCACTTTACAAAGGCCTTGCATGGACCGCACTATTTTTGATTGCAGCTTTCTGGTGGATTGCAGGGCCAAATGAATTAATCGTGTATCCAACAGGACTTGATATTTTCTGGCCTCTTATGATGGGAATTATTGTTACTGCTGGAATGATGTTAATTACTGAATATTACACATCGAAAAGTTTTAGACCTGTACAGGCAATTGCTAAAGCATCAACAACTGGCCACGGAACAAACGTAATCGCGGGCCTCGCTATCTCGATGGAATCAACAGCAATGCCCGTTGCTTTAATTGGAATTGCAATGCTAGCGTCGTATGGTTTTGGTGGAATTTTTGGGATAGCGATTGCCTCGATGAGCATGCTTTCGCTCGCGGGAATTATAATTGCGATCGATGCGTTTGGCCCAATCACTGACAATGCCGGCGGAATTGCAGAGATGGCAGGAATGCCAGAGTCAGTAAGAAAGGTCACTGATCCGCTCGATGCTGTTGGAAACACAACAAAAGCAGTTACAAAAGGGTATGCAATTGCTTCGGCCGGACTCGCTTCGCTCGTCCTCTTTGCTGCCTACTCACAAGAATTGATTTCTGTAGGAAATCCAGCTCAATTTGACCTTACTGATGTTCGGCTTATCGTTGGAATGTTCATTGGAGGAATGATGCCGTACCTTTTTGGCTCACTCGCGATGCGTGCTGTTGGAAATGCTGCTGGTTCTGTAGTAGAAGAAGTGCGCCGACAATTTCGAGAAATCAAAGGAATTATGGAAGGGACCGCAAAGCCGGATTATGGTC
>JBBUBG010000045.1:0-3551 GCA_038058345.1 Patescibacteria group bacterium
CCGATCTAATGGCAGAACTCTATATAAAATATCCGGGCTATGGACTTGCAAAACATAATGGCTACGGCACGTCCGCTCATTACGAGGCTATCTCAAAACTCGGCTTATCTCCCATTCATCGAAAAACCTTTACTAAAAAAATTCAAAACCCCACTGTGCGAGGCTAAGCCTCGCACAGTGGGGTTTTGAATTTCCGCTGATTTGGCAGTATGGTTTGCATTTTTTAGCTACTTTTGCTATGTTTAAAAGGTTATGGTTAACCGAATGCGTCATACGCGGGCTCATACCGCGAATCGTAGGTCTCATCATGCGATAAAGCTGGGGCAGTTTAGTAAGTGCTCTAATTGCCAAAGCGTAAAGCAGTCTCATGTTGCGTGTCCAACTTGTGGATATTATAATGGCCGAATGGTCATTGACATGAAGTCCAGGCTTGCTGTAAAAAGCAAAAAGGGTACTTCGCATGAAGGTCACGACCATAGCAAGGGCACAGAAGCTTCGCTCGCAAAAAAATAATAGAACATTGCCATGGCAAACAGGCATCTGGCGCGATCAGTCGCGCTCCAGTCGCTTTATGAGTGGGACTTTAACGAGTTCCCACCCGAAAAAATTGATAGCATAATTGCACGCAACTTGAAGGAGTTTGCGTCTGGTATTGCTGACGGTTCGTTCGCTCATCGTCTCGCCAAAAACATCCTTGAGAAAAAAGGAGAGATTGACGTCATCATTGAGCGTGCGGCCCCAGAGTGGCCTCTTTCGCAAATTTCAGTTGTAGATCGCAACGTCCTTCGAATGGGTTTGTACGAATTACTTTTCGTTGACAGGTCTGAAGTTCCAGCAAAAGTTGCAATAAACGAGGCGATTGAGCTTGCGAAAGCATTTGGAGGTGAGACTTCAAGTAAATTCGTGAACGGCGTTCTCGGGACTGTATACAAAGAAATTGGCGAGCCAGGAAAAGAAGAGACCAGTGAGACGGGGAGAAGTCGCAAGACAAAGCATCTGATTACTGACCCTAAACTGATGCCAATTGAGCGTCTTGGTGGAGCGATTGTTTTTGCAAGAAACGATGGGGATATTTTTGTGGCGTTAGTGCACGATATTTTCGGTTATTGGACTCTTCCAAAAGGGCGAATTGAAGAGGGTGAGTCGGTTGAGGTTGGAACAAAGCGTGAGGTGATGGAGGAAATTTCAATTGATTGTATTGTTGAAGATAAGGTTGGCGAGAATGAATATGTTGCATCGGATCCTGTTCGGGGGAAAATTCGTAAGATGGTTACCTACTTTGTTGCAAAATCAGAATTTGTGCCAGTGAAGCTAAAAGAGTCGGGCGGGCTAAATGACGCGAAATGGTTTTCTGTCGGTGAGCTTGCGGATCTTTCTATGTATGATGACATCAGGCCAATAATCGCAAAGGCTATTAAAAAATTTGCAGAAAAAATCTAATTTATTATGCAGTTTCAAACTCAAAAAGCAGAGGACGCGATCGGAATAGTTTTCAAGGATAAAGAATTGCTTATGCAGGCATTTGTACATCGTTCGTATCTGAACGAGAATCCGGATTTTAAATTAGAGCACAATGAAAGATTGGAATTTCTCGGAGATGCAGTGCTCGAGCTCGCAGTCACTAATTTTTTGTTTCATAAATATCCCAAAAATCCGGAGGGGGATTTGACCGCATATAGGTCGGCTCTCGTGAATACTCAAACAATCTCTGAAGCCTCCTCTGACCTGGGTGTAAATGATTTCCTTCTTTTATCAAAAGGTGAGGCTAAGGATACTGGGCGAGCGCGTCAAACTATTTTGGCTGATCTTTTTGAGGCGATCATCGGGGCGATATATTTGGATCAAGGCTTTGAGATTGCGGAGGGATTTGTGGCAAAAAATTTATTTGGGAAAATTGATGAGGTGATTTCAAAACGACTTTGGCAAGATTCAAAAAGTTATTTTCAAGAAAAAGCTCAGGAAGTTTTTGGATCAACTCCTAATTATAAAGTTATGGGTGAGGTTGGGCCAGATCACGATAAGCGATTTACAGTAGCTGTTTACATTGGAGATCGTCTTTCCGCTACGGGGTCGGGTCATTCAAAACAAGAAGCGGAGCAAGACGCGGCACTCGCTGCGCTTACCGCTAATTCCTGGAGGTAGAGATAGGAGGTTCTACAATAAGAAAGCCGATGCGCGCACGCATCGGCTACTAGGTTTGACCCCAGCTAGATCAGGATTCCTCCTGCAAACGCCGAGGGATCATCTCTTCTGGAACTTCTCGGAGAACAACTCCAAGAACTTTCAATGCCTCGCGCTCCCAGCGTGCTCCGACAGAACTTTCCCATCCGGGGATGAAATAACCAAAATTGATTTTCTTCGCGTCGAAAACCTGACGAAAAAAAATGTTCAGAATTGGCCAGCAGTATCCTTGATTGTTGACGGCCCACTCTCTCGCCAGCCGATCGATGGTGGGTTGAAAATTGAGAAGGTTGAAGACATGATAACCATCTTCCCCGAGCCGCATGGTTACATGCTCGAAGACGTGCAGGTTCTCTTTGAGGGAACCTCTCCCTCCTGTCGTTATCGGGCCACATACCTCGACTACCGGCTCAGGAAGGCGAGAAATTACTCGAACACCAATCGTCGCGAGCTCATCGAAAGAGGAAATTGTTTTGAGGGAGACAAACTCTTCTCCTCTCCAAAACTCCGGCACAGGAACTGGGTACATTGTTTTGTACCTCCTTCTTTTTGCGATGTTAACAATTATATTATTTGAACGCAATTGTTGTACAATATTATTAGCATATGAATTCGTTGCGAGTTGGAGTTCTTCGGGGTGGCCCCTCAAGTGAATATGAGGTGTCGCTTTCGACTGGTAAAAATGTTTTGAAGACTATCTCACGAGATCATTATCCCGTTGATATTTTGGTTTCAAAGACTGGCGAGTGGCACATGAAGGGAGTCTCCCTTTCGCCTTCACGAATTTTTCCTCACATTGATGTGATTTTTAACGCCCTTCATGGCGAATATGGAGAAGACGGAATTCTCGCGAAATTACTAGAATCTCACAACATGCCTTATACAGGATCGAGAGTAATTCCATCCGCGCTTGCGATGGCTAAACATCGCGCAAAAGAGATTTTTTTAGAGTATGGAATTCGTACTCCTAAATATTTACTGATTGGGCCAGAAGAAGAAAGCTATCACGAGGCATCAGTCAAAGCATTACGCATGAGTTCTGGGCCGTGGATCGTTAAGCCCGCAAGTGCCGGATCTTCTGTGGGAGTTTCGATTGCAAAAACGTTGCACGAAATTCCCTATGCAATTGAAAAAGCTCGTTTCCATGATGACCTTATTTTGATAGAGGAGTTTATCAGGGGCAGGGAAGCCAGTGTTGGAATTATCGAAAATTTCCGTGGACAAGAAATTTATTCTTTGCCGGCTGTGGAAATAAATCCTCCAATCGGATCAAGTTTTTTTGATTATTCTGCTAAATATGGCGGAGCGTCGAGGAAAATTTGCCCAGGTAATTTTACAAAAAAAGAAAAAACAGAGCTTGAGGATTTGGC
>JBBUBG010000046.1:0-4153 GCA_038058345.1 Patescibacteria group bacterium
TCCCCACTATTTTCACAAGAAATTTTTGCCTTATTTATAACATTTAAAAACTTACGATAATCTGCATACTCTAAAACCTCAGCGAGTACGCGTGACGACCAGTATTCCTTATTGTTATTATCTAATTTTTTTATTGTTTCAAACTTATTTTCCGTCATGATTCTTTGTCTTAAAAATTATCCCTTTTGCAGACCAACCGAGTCTATCGATGCAAAAGGATCCGTATTTTATAATACATATGTACATATCTGTCAATTCGGAGGAGGAGAGATTCGAACTCTCGGTCCCCTTTCGGAGACACAGTCTTTCCAGGACTGCCGATTAAACCACTCTCGCACTCCTCCAATTACTACAATACGAACAATAGCGAACAACGGGCTCCTTCGCAACAAAAATCCTACAAACTTGCGCGGAGGGAAGCAATACGTTCTTCGATTGGAGGATGAGTTAAAAAAAGTTTATGCATCCCTTTTAATCCTTCTGCTCCAAAAGGATTTGAAATATAAAGATGCGCAGTGGCATCGTTCGCGTGAATCATCGGCTTTTCATATTTTGAGATCTTCTCGAGCGCGCTGGCTAGACCCTCTGGATAGCGAGTAAGGAGCGCGCCAGTGGCATCAGCGAGCGCTTCGCGACGACGAGAGACGGCAAGTCGCAAAAGGGTTGCAAATAGAGGAGAAAGAAGAACTAGAATAATTCCAAGAATCGCCAGAACATTTCCGGCCCTGCTATCGTCTCCGTTTAGCCCCCTCATTCCTCCATGCAAAAACCAGTTTGATAAAATAGAGATAAAACCAGCGAGCACAACAAGAATCGTCGAAAGCAAAATGTCGTAATTCCCAATATGTGAGAGCTCATGAGCGATCACGCCCTGAAGCTCATTCTTATCCATTATTTTAAGAAGTCCGGTTGTAACACAGATTACTGAATGCTCCTTATTTCGACCTGTAGCAAATGCGTTCGGGGCAGGATCGTCAACAACATAAACTTTCGGCATTGGAAGTCCTGCTGTAATCGAGAGATTCTCTACTGCATTGTAGAGGTCAAAAAATTCTGCGCGGAGAGCAGGGCGCGCACCAGCAAGCGAGAGTACGACTTTATCCGAATACCAATAACTCGCAAAGTTAAGAATCAAGGAAACAATAACGGCACCATACAAAATAGCGCTATCGTTATAGATGAAAGCAAGAACATACCCTACTGCGATATTCAGCAGAAGAAAAACACCAAGGATAATCCATGTTTTAGTCCTATTTGAATCAGAAATACTATAGAGAGACATGCACCGGTTCGCGAGCTTTTTCATCCGAGAGTTCAAACAAGACCATTTTAGTAAAGCTAAAAGCCTGAGCAAGGATGTTTGTTGGGAAGGTATCGATCCCGATATTTAGGTCTCGAACATTCGTGTTGTAAAAACGGCGAGCAGATTGAATCTTATCTTCTGTGTCAGAAAGTTCGCGAGAAAGTTCTAGGAAATTTTGATTTGCCTTAAGCTCTGGATAATTTTCCGAAACAGCAAAAAGGGAGCGAAGTGCTCCAGTAAGAGCCACTTCGGCTTTGCCTTTTTCTGCAACGGCACCAGTTGCGCCAGCAGAAACAGCAGATGCCCTTGCTTTTGTCACCTCCTCAAAAACACCTTTCTCGTGCGCCGCATAACCTTTGACTACCTCAATTAAATTTGGGACGAGATCATAGCGACGTTTAAGCTGGACATCAATATCCGCCCATGCTTCTTTTGCGCGACCATTCAAACGAACAAGGTAGTTGTACCCACCAACAGCCCATAGCGCGACAATAACTGCGATCCCTAATAAAATAAATCCAATCATAAATATTTTGTTAATAGAATAAATAAGTAGAGACTACGGCTTGCGACCCGCTTTTATCTCATTAATAAAGTAAGTTCCTTGCTCCTTGAAGGATGGGGTCAACTTAATGACCTCCTCAAGCGTGGAAATGGCCATTGCGCGATTGCCCGACTCAAGATAGCTCGCGGCGAGAGCCACGCGCGCTTGAGTGTTACTTGGATCTTTCAGAATTACTTTTTTCCAGATGTCGATAAGCTTACCGAAACTCTTTGATCTAGCATACGCATTTATAATTTGGCCATCTGCGAAATTAACTTCCGGCCTTGTGGCAAGCAATTTTTCGCCTTCATCTACTTTACCACTACCAATAAGAGCAGAAACATACGCAGTAAATGCATCTGGAAATTCTGGAGCAAGGTCATACGCTTTTTTTGCTTCATCGAGAGCTTTCTGCATCTCCCCACGCATTGCATAAACATTTGCAATCTCAAGCTTAATGGACTGCTTGCCAGGGGAAAGTTCTTCGGCCTTCAAGAGAGCAGGAAGACCCTGTTCTCCTATCCTAGAAAGGAACATTCCCAAGAAAACTTGGTATCGCGCATCATTTGGACTCTCTTCTGTTCGTTTGGTAATTTCCAAGCGCGCAAGGTCAATAAACTGTTTACGAACAGCTGGGTCCACCTTACTCTGATCTGCGGCATTGACTTGCGAAGCTGTTTCAATAAGGCGTTCCGTTGCCTCGTTTGTACCAAATGTTTTGTAACCAATCGCCTTCTGATATAACGCTAGATTTTGGATTATCCCCTTCTCTTGTGGCAAAAGGGCATTAAGTAAAGTATTGGCCGCCAACAATGGCTTCACATTCACAAAGTAGAGGGAGACAACCAAAACCACCACGCCGAGCGCGCCAAACACTTCATGCGCCAGTTTATTTTGCCCATTTGACTCCTCTCTTACCAACTTCCCTTTTGAAACAATGTGAGAGTGAAGGTATGCCAAGACCGTAAAGAAAATCAAATAACTCGCATAGTTATCAAAAACAAACATGTTTGAAGCAAAATAGCTCGCGAAGAAACCAGCAAAAATTGCCTTTTCCTCTGAACTAAACTCGTGGCGGTGACTAAATACGGAAGAAAGGGAAGTCGCAAACATCCCAAGATATGCAATCAGCCCAAGCAAACCACCAGCGATAAGCCAATCAAAGAAAATATTGTGAGCACGATCAAACCATGGCTCCTGTTTCCATAATTGAGGATCAAAATATTTATTAAATACAAGATTGTAATTGTCCTGACCCCAACCAAGAATTGGACGTTCGAGAAAACCCTTGAAGCTCATATTCCAGATGATGAAGCGGGATTCGGTTGTCTGTTCAGTAAGCGAAATATTGGCAAAGCGAGAAAGAACCTGGCTGTCCTGAACGAACTTGCTATTGCGCACAGCAAAAAATCCTCCAACAAAAAGCACAATGGCAACTAGGCCAATTAATGGAATTTTCAAACTAACCTTTTTTGTACGAACCGCCTCAATCCCGTAAACCACGAAAGCAATAAATAACCCGCCAATTAGTCCCAAGATAGCCCCTCTCGTTGCTGTGTGATAAAGCGCTAACAACTGGAGAAGCATAACAATCGAATAAGTAGTCAGAGCTTTTTTGTTTACACGATGTCTGTAAGCAAAAATCGCTGTGATGAAAAAGTGCATCAACATATAGGCCGCAAGATAGGTGGCATTACCAAAAAAACCATCCGCCCTAGATCCTCCTTGGTTGATCGTGAACTTTCCCGCGACCTGGAGCAGTGCGTAAAAAGCCATCAGGGTCGAAGCGACGATAGATGTGTTTAGGAAAATTGACCAAGCCTTCGGGGTTTTCAGAACAGAGCCGAGAATAATAAAATAGAGGAAGTAGTGAATCATTGCTACATACCCCTCCATTCGCTCATAGTTAGACCAGAAACTTCGGAAAAAATTCGCACCAAAAATATCAGCAAGACCAATAATCACCATGAAAGCAGAAAATGAAAAAAGAATTGCACTCTTTCGCGGACGATAGTTTCTGTCGCGAAGAGCGAGGACAATATAAGCAATAGAGATAAGCTCTACAATAATCCTAAAGGCAAAGTTTTTGCCGGTTATGAAAGGAAAGAAAAGATTCGCGGAAACGAAAAAAGGGACAAAAAGAGCGGCAACAAGGCCGAAAATGATAGTCCCACGTAATGTTTTATCGGTTGTATTCATGAAAAATAGTATAGCATGTATAATAAACAAGCAAAACTAAAAGCGCCCCCGACGGGGGCGCTTTTAGTTTTGCTTGTTTATTATACTCTCTATTTTCCGAACAACTT
>JBBUBG010000047.1:0-1653 GCA_038058345.1 Patescibacteria group bacterium
CTAGACGGAATACGGGGACATCTAGCGTTTCTTGTTTTTTACTGCCGCCCACACCTCTTCATGGGTATATGTTTTCTTGCCCATGCGTTCCCATTCTGCATAGCGTTCATCCGCGAGTTTAGAGAGCAAGCGATCTTCCTGATCTTCTATGTGGTCGTCAATCATTTTTTCCACCCATTGACTAATTTGAGAGGCTAATAAGGAGACGTTCTTTCGCTGTTGCCATATATCAAAAGTGTATCACCTATCTATTCTATAGACTACCTTTTATTGTTGATGCGATGGATTCAAAATCGAGGTGGTGGTATTTCAGAACTTCTCCATTGTGACCGCAGGCGGGAATATCGGTAAGTCCAAGTGAGATAATTTTTGCGCGGGCGGCGGTTCCAGCAAGAGCACTTCTGATTTGCATGCCTTGCCCAAGGGAAAGATAGTGATCATCCAGAGTAACGATCATTTTATATTGCGAGACTGTTCGAATTAACCAATCTGCGTCTATTTTATTAAGCCATGGTAAATTTATAACGCCAGCAGAAATTCCCTGTTCAGTTAGCAAATTTACTGCCCTCACCGCCTCTGTTGTCATCACTGGCCCGTAGGCAAAAATTACGACATCTTTCCCCTCTGGAGTTAAGTAGACGCCTTTGCCAACCTCAAGCTCGTAGTTTTCAGGTAGATCAAATGGACAATCACAGGCGATGCTAACCAATCGAATATAAGTCGATCCTGTATTTTTTTCGACAGCAAAACGAACAGCCATTCGTGTCTCTTTTTCATTTGATGGTTGAATTAAAGTTAGTCCAGGAATAGAACCTAAAATTGAAATCCCGCGAACCGATTGATGTGAATGACCTGGCATTCCAGGAAGAACACCAGCAAGTGAGCCAACATAAATAATTTTTGTTTTTTCGGTAGCGTTATTATAAAACTGTTCATTCGCCCTTGTGGTCAAAAAACATTCAAAAGAATTTACCACGGGAAGTATCCCCTTAAGGGCCAATCCTCCAGCGAACGAGACCATGTCCTGCTCGGCGATTCCGCACTCAAAATAACGATCTTTAAATTCATTTTTAAACGGCACGAGCCCCGTGTCTAAAACAAGATCGGCGTCCATCGCAACAACATCTTTTCTTTCGCGAGCAATCTTTACGAGCTCGTCTCCATATGCAGAAACAAGACGATGAACACTTGGAGGAACTGCTGAAACAGACATCTCTCTTGTCTCAAAATTAAGTGGACTTAAGCCTGCAGACAAAAGAGAGGCATCAATTCTATCTCTTATTTCATCAAAAGCCTTTAAATACTGTTCGTAACTTGGTGCCCCACTGTGGAATTTATAAAATCCATCATCTGCAAATTCGGTCATAGACGAAACGCCTGCGCCCTTCAGCGTATCGGCGATGAGGATTTGAGGACGATCTGTTATCTTCTTGAAACCTTCTAAGATACTCGAAATTGCCTTAAAATCATGACCATCACATCTTTTTACCTCCCAACCAAAAGCGCTAAATTTTTTCTCTAAATCTCCCAAACTGCTTGTTTCCTCAACTTTCAGATCTGATTGTATTTTGTTGTTATCAACAATTACGGTAATTTCGGAAAACTTCTGATTAGCAGTCGGCTGTAACGATTCCCAAATCTGGCCTTCTTCAA
>JBBUBG010000048.1:0-4937 GCA_038058345.1 Patescibacteria group bacterium
ACAAGATCATCCGGAACATTGTTTGACATCGTGCGAAAAAATTCCTGCTACATTATATGCATTCCATTTAGGTGCGAATCAATAACAGAATCCCACGACTCTTCAGGATAATCCTCATAACGTCCATTTTCAGAACTTGGTGCACTAGGGTGCGAATCAAGACCAGCGTTATTTATAAGAATCGTTGGGACACCAAGCTCTTTGATAAGCTTCTCAAAACCCGCCTGCACCTCTCCCTTTTTTGTGATATTCACCTCGAACTTTCCAGGCTTAATGTCAAAAGCCACAACCTTCGCACCCGCCTGCGTGAGCACTTTAGTAAACTCACTTCCAAGCATTCCTAAACCACCGGTTACGATAGCGACTTCACCAGTAAGATCAAATAATTTTGAAACTTCATCCATAATATTTTATCTATTTTAAGCCATGCGAAGTAAAACACTCGACATATTTGGCATCATGAATAGCCAAGTGATTAACCAGCCAACCTTCCAAAAACGAGATAAGCTCGATTACAATTTTATTATCACCCTCCTTCGCGAGTCTCTCTTTGAAAGAAACAACCTGTGCAAGCAATTTACGATGCTCTTCTTTATGTTCGTTTGCGAACTCATAATTAAACTCATCGAAAAAATGCTCTTCTGTCTGAAAATGCATAAGACCGTACGCGGCGATTTGATCCACCAGATGTGGAAGACGATCATGCAATTCAAGCTTATAAAAAGCATCGTATGTTTCATTCATCAAATCTACAAAAAACTGATGTTGTTCATCGATTAGTTGTACGTGAACACTTAATTCTGGCTTCCAGATAATTGGCATGTGAGTGTAGTTATATTATAAAGAAAAAATCTCCCGAATTTTATTAATAATTTCTTGCGGCAAAACATCAGACTTGACCATAAAACCTTCCACGCCAAGTCTCTTTGCCTCAATTTTATCGGCCTCTTGATCAATATTACTTAGGATAAGCACTGGCACATCTTTGAGTCGCTCGTCTTCACGAAAACGCTTAAGCACCTCGAGCCCATTCATGTCTGGAAGTAATAGATCGAGCAACACAAGAGATGGAACAACATCTCCGCACTTTGAGAAGGCATCTGCTCCGCTAGACGCGCTTATAATATCAAAACCTTCTAATCCAACCTTTTTAGCAAGCAAATCTCGCAAAAAAACATCGTCCTCAACAAGCAAAATCGTTTTTGGTGTGTCCATCAGAGTATTCTATTTCATTTTTCCTTTTTTGGGAATAGCCAAACCTTCAAGCGGCAATCTTATCGTAACGATACTCCCCTCCTTTAATTTTGACTCGACAACAATATTCCCTTTATGTTTTTCGACAATATTCTTTGCGAGAAACAGCCCAATGCCACTTCCGTTTGGAGACACGCTAATTGCATTTTTTGCTCTAAAAAATTTGCCAAACAATCTTGCCTTATCTTCCTCGCTAATTCCTATGCCAGAGTCCTTAACCGAAATGATAGCCCATCCTTTTTCAAAACGAAGCGAAATCGAAACAGATCCATGCTTTGGAGTATAGGTCATCGCATTATCGAGCAAAATATGTATCGCAAGCTCTATTTTTGTAGAGTCGAACATAAACAGCGACGACCCTGCTTCAGGCTTAGAGTAAGTAAGTGTAATCTCTTTTCCTTTAGCAAAAAAAGAATACCGCTTTACGATATCGACAACCATTGAAGATAAATCATGCGAGGAAAAGGTGTAGTCAAATTTACCGTCTTCCATTCGAGCAAGCATTAATAGATCATTAATGAGTGAGATTGTTTTTTCATTGGTTTCGAATGCGTCCTTAAGAATATCTCGCTGTTCCAAAAGCAAAGCGCCGTAATTACCCTCAATAATTCCGTTTAATGCCCACTTCATAATCGAAAGGGGTGTCCGCATTTGATGGGCCGCAACGGCAACAAATTCATCTTTACTTCTTGCGACCATTTTTTCGCGTGTCGTATCACGAATAAGGGCAATGTAACGCATCCCTTCTCCGCCACTAAAACGCAACGGGACTGTGGTTATTTGCAGGCATCGTTCGGTTGGAACAAAAATCGTCAACTCTCGTGTCATCGCTTCAAGCGGAGAAATCTTGGAGTCATCGTCGTAAATCACACGGCTCAAATGTGGGAATTTCGCGTCATTAATTGAGATAACTTCTCCCAGAACAGCGTCTCGACCTACCACCAAAAGCAATTCGGCTTCCCTGTTTATCTTTTCAATCAAATAATTTTTTGTATATTCAACAATTCCATATGCAAGATTTTCAATGATTGCCTCTGTGTGCTCCTTTGCTTCACTTAATTCCTTAGTCCTGATTTCAACCTTTGCTCAACAATCTTTTTTTCAATATTTAAATCATTTAACAAATTAAAGACCGCGATCTTTGTTTTTCGCAATTCGGTTTCCGTAGAATCACAATTATCACATTTGGGTTTTAAATCAGACATATTATTCAATGGGGATACCAAGCCTAGTATTCAAGCGTGCAATTTCCTGCTTAAGTTCTGTCATTTTTACTTCACGATCGAGCATAAATTCATTAAGCAATGCGGCTTCCTCGCTCTTCTTTTTGAGCTGCTCCTCTAATTCTTTCCTGCCAAAAAAGGCAGGAACATCTATATTTCGACCAGAAGAAAGAGGCTTCGAAAGCCGCGCAATTTCATCTTTATGAGCTATCACACAACTATCTTCCTTATCTCCGCAGGCAAGACAAGATAGCTCAACGGCCACAAGTGGAACACCAAAAATCTCTTCACACCACCCAGAATAGTAAGCTCCGCTCCAAAAACAAACGGGAGACGGGGCCTTCTTTTTACTTTGAACCCAAGGATCACTTTCACATGAATCATGCTGACTGTACTGCAAGAAAAAACTCTTATCGGAAGACAGGACACTTTCTCCTTTAATCGTAGCAGTTGATAAACCCATCTGCATGCCATGCAGAAAACAAGACGAGAGAAGTCCGCCGTTGTCTAATTTTGGTATTTTTTTGCGAAAAAACTGCGCATCAGAAATTCCTAATGCATGTGCGTAATCAAAAATTAGCCCTTGTGCAACCTTACACGCCTCACCTATTCGATCTTCTCCGTAAATTTCGCAAACCATAGACACAAAATCAAACGAGATTGATTCTGAACGAACGAGCATATACCTCTCGCCAGAAATGGTAGTTATTCCACTCTGTTCCTTTTTTTGTTTAAAAAATTCTTCGAGATTTTGCTCTTGAGATAAATTCTGACTCATTACATCGTATCTCTAGTGAATATGAATTTATTATAGCAGAGATCTTACAGAAAAAACTCACAACTTACAAAAAGCCCTATATGCTGGGTAGTTATCCTTTATAACTGTTTTCCATCCCGCTGTCTCATTTGTCCCGCCGATGTCTCCTTTCGAGTATACAAGAAGCGCATGCACGGTCGCGCTACTTTTCTGCACCGCGATAATACACCTATTCCCCGACGCATGCCGAGACATTTCAGTACTAGCTATTTTGAATTCTGTCTTGCAGATTCTTATATCGTTATCAGCAGACACATAAATCGTTTCAGCGATAGTCTTTTCAAATAGGAAATCGACAAATGTAAACTCAAGGACTAAACCTTTTAGAGTCTTATCCCACGCACCTTTATACTTCTTTGCAAACCCTCTAATGAAATGCCTTTCAGTAAATGGCTCGAAAATAACATCGTACTTCATGGCTAGTAAATATCCTCCGGATTTTCTTGGGTAAAAATATCGTACGAGACGATGTCATTATCTTCCGCAAATATAAAGGGCATTTGCTTATGCGTAAAATTGACGACTTCCTCTGTTCTCCTTCCTTTCCACTTTGCGTTGATAGTTTTAATTAGTTTTTCTTCTTCCGAAGAGACTCCAGATAAATCAGCTTTTGCACCACTACGCGTTTGAGATACGAGCATCGCACCTTTTTCTGTTTGTTCGATTGAAATCTCACCAGCATCAAACATTTCATCAATAAGGCGGAAATAAGCATCCGCCACTGGACCATACTGAATTTTTCGGTATTGCATACCGCTCATGCTTTCAAGATGTGAGTAATACCATCCGAAGTCAGCAAAATAGAGCAGCTTGGCTAATTTGGTTTTAGGTACGTTTTTATTAAGTCGCAAAAACGCAAGAATCATTTGCCTATACTTGTCGTAGTTAGGCAACTCGCCACGCTCTAAATCTTCCAGTGACACACTCAAAACTTCGGAAAGTTTCTCAAATTCTCCGAGTGTTAACTCGCGCTTGCCCTGCTCTACCGCGATATATGACGAACGCGAAATACCTAATTTCTTGGCTATTTCTAATTGCGAAATACCCCTCTTTGTTCTTAGTGCTTTTATAAATGATGCGTATTTAATGCTCATGCCTAGAGTGTAAGTAATATGTGTACAAAAAGCAAACACTGGGTGTTGATAATTTTGACATCTAAAATACTAAGAAATATAATGCTTTTGTCGGCTTAGTCGAACCGCAATATTACTAATAATGAAAATCGTCTACCAATGGCAACATACTACATTAAGAAGGATAGCGAGGCTCAGTACTTTTGGATTCTCAAATCCAATAACGGAGAAACTGTCTGTATGAGTAGCGAAGCTTACGATTCAAAGCAAGGAGCTAAAAAGTCTCTCGAATGGAATCAGGCAAACGGTAAAACAACAGACATAGTAGACCTTACTTAGAGGCTAACTTGAGCAAAAGTTGCTGGCTTATAGAGAGCTCGCGGAGAAAGAGAACTGATTGAATTACTGCTATTCACCAACAGCGCTAGAAAAGCATGCCTCGCTCACACAAAACCGCACATTATGCGGTTTTGTGTTACTAGATAACCTTGTCAATTTTCTTCATGGCGCTATCCGTTTCCACTAGAGCGACGATGATTTTTTGGTAGTGCCCGATGTTTTCGTTGGTGA
>JBBUBG010000049.1:0-3974 GCA_038058345.1 Patescibacteria group bacterium
CGGAGAAATGCGTATTTGATCCTTTGGTTTATACGATTATTTATTGCGCAACACCAGAAGTATCACCAACAGAAAAGTATCCAGACGATTGGTACAAGGGGGTAATCAGCCCGAATGACAAGCTTTGGAGGCTAGATACAGTGAGCGAGGAGAGTGAAGTAATCTTTAACCCAAGAGTTGAGGCACAAACAGAGATCGACATGCAAAAGCTCGCCGTTAAAGACGACGGAATGGCCATCTACTTTATAAACAAACGAGATTCTACTCTTTGGGAACTGACGATTAAATAGCGGACAAGCAAGGGGAACCCTTTGTGGACTTCTTTAAGGGTTCCCCTTGCTTGTCTTTGGGAAACGTACGAGGGGAACCCTTAAGATGCCCCAAGGGTTCCCCTCGTACGTTTCCTCATACATTTTTTATTTGATCTCCAACGCTTTTCTTCGCACAATCAGCTCGTGTCCAATCGCAAAAATTGAACTAGTAACCCAATAAAGGGGGAGTCCGGCTGGAACGCTCAAGGAAACAAAACCAATTAAGACTGGTATAAAATATTTCATTTGAAGATGCATTGAGCGAGCAAGATCGTCTTTAAAAGAAGGGGTTTCTCCCTCTTTCTTTTTTGGAATTGGTGGAAGAGAAAACTTCATCTGAAAAAACTGAGTGATCGTTGTAAGTATCGCCAAAACGAGACTTGGTTTTGAGATATCGAGAATGCCTAAAAATATAGTGTTTACTACTGCTGGCAGGGGAGTAAAGCTATATAAAGAGGCTGAAGTTAAATTAATTCCTTCTTGGGAAACAAAGTACAGCGCGAGAACAATTGGAATCTGAATGAGCAACAGAAGAAACCCCGAAAATGGATTGATCCCGTGCTCTGCGTATAATGCCATCATTTTTTTGGCAATTACTTCCTGCTCGCCTTTATGTTTTTCCTTAATCTCGGCAAGTTTTGGCTCCACTGAAGTAAGGGCTCTTTGTGTGACAATTTGTTTGTGTGCAAGTGGAGTAAGCGCCAACTTGACAAGGATAGTGAGCAAAATAATGGCGATTCCAGCGTCTCCTCCTGGAATTATAGACGAAAGGAAAACAAGGAGGTTGTAAAGCGGATCAAAAAAGATGGTATTAAATAGAAATTTCATGAATTGCGTCAGTAATTAATCTCTTTATTGTATCAAAGGTTGCCGTTTTTGCCTCTTTATTAAAAACAAACACGAGGATAAGTCCTTGTGGAAGAGAGGGAATTAACTCTTTTGTCACCGTACGAGCCTGTCTTTTCACCAAATTTCTTCCAACTGCAGTTTTTATCTGCCTTGAAGGAACTTGTACCGCCACCTTACTGTGCGAGGCTAAGCCTCGCACAGATCGCGAAATACGTAGAGAAAATAAGGGGTATTTGCGGATAGTTATAGGTCGAGATACATTATCTCGGCGAGTGAGACGAGTATTTTTTGGGAGCATAAAATAAAAAAAGGGGGGGGATTCAAATTAACCGAGGGAAACCCTTTGTGGGCATCTTTAAGGGTTCCCCTTGCCGAGAGAGGGTTCCCCTTATTCCTACTTTCCAGAGGTTTTAACCGCCAACCTTGCGCGTCCCTTGCGACGACGAGCGCGGATAACTCTCTTTCCGTTTGCACTCTGCTGACGCACCAAAAAGCCGTGAGTGGTAGCACGCTTGCGTTTCTTTGGGTTATAGGTGAATGACATAACATCAAGTTTACACAAAATGAAACCGAAGTCAAAAGAAAAAGGAAGAACCCCGAGTTCGCCCGAAAACACAAGCCTCTCATTTTAAAACTTATCCACACCTTTTACACCACTTATAAACATCCGCGGGTAGTTCTACTTCTCTCACGAAAGAATATAATTCACATCATGACTTTAACTAGAGAAGATTCTCGAGCCATCTGGCAACAAGCATTAGCGGCAATCGAGATTGAACTCTCGCAAGCAAACTTTAATACATGGTTCAAAAATACTTATATTCAAAAATGTGACGATGACGTTGTTCACGTAGCTGTTCCAAACACATTTGTAAGAGACTGGATGTACAACAAGTATCAAAAATTGATACTTCGATATCTTCGAGAGTTAAATTCCGGAGTACGCGGTTGTGAATTTATCGTAGAAAAGAGCGAAGACAAAACAAAGAGGGAAGAGAGGTCTCCTTCTTTCAGCAACGCTCCAGTAGGACAGATAGATATGGGAGAAATCTATACAAACAGAGAGGATAATCTCAATCCAAAATATTTGTTTGATAGTTTTATTGTGGCTTCTTTCAACGAGCTCGCTCATGCGGCAGCACAAGCGGTCAGCAAGAACCCTGGAAAAATATATAATCCCTTGTTTGTCTACGGCGGGTCTGGATTAGGAAAAACCCATCTCCTCCAGGCGATGGGAAATCAGATCAAAAAGCTAAATTCAAACAAAAAAATATATTATGTCTCTCTTGAGAGATTCAGCAACGACTTTGTTGACGCAATGAAGAGTAATCGAATCCAAGCATTCAAAGATAAGTATCGAAAATTCGATGTTCTGATAATGGACGACGTTCAGTTTCTCTCAAAGAAAGAATCAACCCAAAACGAGCTCTTTCATCTATTTAATAATTTCTACGAAAGCAACAAACAGCTTGTATTTTCTTCTGATAAACCGCCGAAACAGATTCCAGACATTGAAGAGAGGGTGCGTACGCGTTTTGGAGGGGGAATGATTGCTGATATTGGCAGACCTGATTACGAAACTCGAATGGCCATTCTTCGTTCAAAAACAAGGAACATCCCATACTGCCCTGGAGACGATATTTTGGAACACATAGCGGTTACGGTAACAGAATCAATCCGAGAGCTTGAGGGAGCTCTTAATTCCCTCATATGCCAAGCCCAGCTTAAAATGCGCCCCCTTTCTGCCATCGAAGCCCGCTCTCTTCTTAAAAATAGTGGAAAGCAACAGAAAACAATCTCAATCAAAGATGTCATCACTCTCGTTGCTGATTTTTACAACATTAACGAACAAGACCTGTATGAAAAGACAAGAAGAAAAGAGGTAGTAAAACCAAGACAAGTGATTATGTATCTTTTGCGCGAAGATTTTAGCGCGTCATATCCATTCATTGGAAACAAATTAGGGGGGAGAGACCACACGACAGTTATCCACGCTTATGAGAAAATAAAGGGGGATATCAAGGTGGATAACGTGTTGAATCAGGAGATCGAAAAGATCAAAACTTTGCTGTATGCAGACAGTCCACGTGCATAACTAATAGTTCCTCCCATGCTATCCCCAAATACAGTTTACCAATCGGGACATACAGCAAAAGGATATTCTGGAGTTATCCCGAGTATCCACAGCACTATATACAACATCAGTCTTTCTTATAAATAAATACAAAGAACCCTCCATGAAATTCGAATGCATCAAAGAGAAGCTAAAAGCGGCGGTCGTAATTGCAGAAAAGGCGACTGGGAAAAATATGTCTCTTCCTATTCTTTCGGGTCTCTACTTGGAAGCGATTCCTCATAAATTAATTTTACGAGCGACGAATCTCGATATTGGTCTCGAGCTAGAAATAAATGCAAAAATAGAAGTTCCAGGAAAAGTCGTAGTTTCTGCTTCTGTCCTCGCTTCTTTTCTTTCAGTTGCTCCTGACGATGAAAGAATTAAAGTGGAGCTAATCGGAAATAATTTATCTTTATCTGTTAAAAAAAATAATACAATTATTCGCACGTTGCCCGTGGAGGACTTTCCTTCAATCCCAGTAGTGAAAGGGGAGGAGACTGCTGTAATTTCTGGTGGCGACCTAGTTTCAGGCTTAAGGGCGGTGCTTCCCGCGGCTGCCTCTTCTGACATTCGACCAGAACTCGGATCTGTTTATGTTTACTCTGATAGTGAATATGTTTATTTTGTAGCGACTGACTCATTTCGTCTCGCTGAAAAGAAAATAAAAAAAGATAATCCAACTTCTTTTTCTGGAGTTT
>JBBUBG010000050.1:0-5246 GCA_038058345.1 Patescibacteria group bacterium
ATCCAATACCGCAGGAGATTCTAAAAAAATATAATTTACCAAGCCTGGCTTCATCCCTCGTTTATATTCATGCCCCAAAAAACATGAAGCAGGCACAAGCATCACGAAAACGCTTCGCCTTTGAGGAGATTTTCTCAATCCAAATTTCTCGCGGAATAGCCAGAAGAATTTTTAATTCAAAAAAAGGCTTTATCGTAAAGAAAAATGAACTTCTTTCAAAACAGTTTCTTTCTCGCTTCCCTTTCACGCCGACCGAGGCCCAATTAAAAGCATTTGATCATATCAGCACTGATTTTTCTTCGGGGATGCCAATGATGCGCCTACTTGAAGGCGATGTAGGCTCTGGAAAAACGCTTGTCGCAGCACTAGCTGCCCACGCAACTGCAAATGTGCGCGAAAAAGGAATGCCCCTGCAAGTTGCCTACATGGCACCAACTGAAATTCTTGCGCGCCAGCATTTCGAATCTTTTTGCTCGTACTTCAAGGGAACAGACATAAATATCGGATTAATTACAGGCAAAGATGCGCGAAAATTTCCATCTAAAATTGATCCCGCCTCACATACAGACATTTCACGAACACAATTACTAAAATGGCTTTCCGAGGGAGCTATTCATATCCTCATCGGAACTCACGCTGTAATCGGAGAAAAAGTTAAATTCTCAAAACTAGCCCTTGCGATCATAGACGAGCAACATCGCTTCGGCACTAATCAACGACTGAAATTAGCCCAGAAACATACTCACGCTCCGCACTTTCTTTCCATGACCGCCACTCCAATCCCCCGCTCACTTGCACTTACTATTTACGGCGACCTTGATTTAACTCTTCTTGATGAGCTACCTGTTGGCAGGAAAAAAGTTGCGACAGAAATTATAGTAGCG
Source organism: Patescibacteria group bacterium (assembly GCA_038058345.1). Lineage (GTDB taxonomy): Bacteria > Patescibacteriota > Minisyncoccia > Phycocordibacterales > JBBUBG01 > JBBUBG01. The sequence continues at coordinate 885 of JBBUBG010000050.1, forward strand.
AGAAATAGAGATTCGATGTACTTTCGCGCAAAAAAAGAGCTTCTTGCTGGCCATCAGGCTTTTGTAGTTTGTCCGAGAATTGAAGAACCCGATCCAGAAAAAGAACTAGCCCTATCAGCGAGGTCAACCATAGCCGAAGGAAAACGTCTCGCCGAAAAGGAATTCAAGGGATTTAGAATTGCGATCTTGCACAGTAAAATTTTGCCTGCTGAAAAAGATCGGATTATGAGAGATTTTTCCTTACATAAATACGATATTTTAGTTTCCACATCAGTAATCGAAGTTGGAGTAAATATACCAAACGCAACGGTCATGATCATTGAAGGAGCCGAGCGTTTTGGACTTGCTCAACTACACCAACTTAGGGGAAGGGTCGCGAGGAGCTCGGATCAAGCATACTGTTTTCTTGCATCAGATTCCAAAACAGCCGAAGCGAACAAAAGACTCAAGGCTCTAACCGAAGCAAAAAATGGATTCGAACTTGCGGAGCTTGACCTATCAATTCGAGGAGCGGGAGAACTTTCTGGAAATCGCCAATGGGGACTTTCGGACGTTGCGATGGAAGCACTCAAAAACATGCGACTAGTGGAAGCCGCGAGAGAGGAAGCCCGAACGCTTCTTGATGCTGATCCGACATTAGCTAACCATAAAGCACTAGCCGTCCGATCTCACACATCAAACGCAATTCATTTTGAGTAAACAGTTTTTTGTCGGCCCGGAAGGACTCGAACCTTCAACCAATCGCATATAAGGCGACTGCTCCACCGTTGAGCTACGGGCCGTTTGAAGTTTCAGATTTGGCGCATTTCTTCGTTGCTTCACTCGTTTGCTCCTGCGCTGTACTAGCGTACAGCTTAGTCGCAAGCCTCGTTCGCGCCTCGAACTGCATCCAAATCTGAAACTTCAGTAGGTATACAGTATATTATACCAAAGAAGCAATAATTTCCTCCTCCTTTCTCTTTGGTTTTATCCCATTGAGAACAAGGAGCTCTTCGAACTCTCTTCGCTCAAGTGTCTCGATTCTGGAGAGCTCGATAGCCATTGAATCAAGAGCTTTGCGATGATTGAGAAGGGTCGCTTTAGCGCGAGTAAGTGCCTCATCCATAATCCTAGAAACTTCCGAATCAAGTTTTGCCGCAACATCCTCTGAATAACCTTTCCCCGACATCATCCGATCCCATCCAGTAGACACGACACTACTCTCGAGAGCCACTGGCCCAATTTTCTCTGACATTCCATATTTTGTAACCATATCGCGAGCGAGTGCGGTGGCTACAGCAATATCATTCGAGGCGCCAGTGGTGATGTCGCCGTAAACAATCTGCTCGGCGGCGTAGCCGCCGAGCGATACCGCAATATCATCCAAAAATTCTTTTTTTGTTTGCAGTCTTTTTTCTTCAAGTGGAAGTTTTAAAGTATATCCACCGGCGCGACCACGAGAAATGATTGTAACCTTATGAACAGGGTCAGCTTCAGGCAAAATTGATGCTACAAGAGCATGTCCCATTTCATGATAGGCTGTTACCTTTTTCTCTTTCGGAGAAAGCATATGGCTCTTCCTTTCCGGCCCAAGCAAAACCTTTTCAATAGAACGGATTAAATCATATTGACTTACGCGCTTCCTGTTTTCCCTCGCGGCCAAAATTGCTGATTCATTTACAATATTTGCAAGATCAGCTCCAGAAAATCCAGGGGTTCGCTCTGCAATAACTTTCATGTCAACGTCCTCTGCCATCAGTTTAGGCTTTGCATGAATTAACAAAATTGCCTCACGATCTTTCAAGTCTGGAAGCTCAAGAACTACCCTGCGATCAAAACGACCGGGGCGAAGAAGGGCTGGATCTAATACATCTGGCCTATTTGTTCCCGCCATCACAATGACTTTTTCATTTGGCTCAAAACCATCCATCTCAACAAGAATCTGGTTTAATGTTTGCTCACGTTCGTCATTCCCTCCCCCCATTCCTGAACCACGATGACGACCGACCGCATCAATCTCATCAATAAAAATAATCGAAGGAGCAGATTTTTTTGCGATGCGAAATAAATCTCGCGTACGAGATGCGCCAACCCCAACGAACATCTCAACAAACTCTGAGCCAGAAAGATAAAGAAATGGCACTCCAGCTTCGCCTGCGACAGCGCGAGCAAGCATAGTTTTTCCGGTTCCAGGAGCTCCCATTAAAATAACCCCTTTTGGAATTCGCGCACCAATCTCCAAAAACTTTTCCGGATTTTTCAAAAAATCAACGATCTCAAGAAGCTCCTCTTTCGCCTCCTTGACTCCGGCGACATCCTTAAATGTTACTTTTTGTTTCGTGTCAGACGGATCAATAATTCGCGCTCGTGATTGTCCAAAAGTAAAAGCCTGCATTGATGAACCCTTCATCTGACGGGAGAGATACCAGAAAAAGAGTCCAACAATCAGTAAAGGCAAAAGAAACGGAAGAATTGTATAAAAAAAGAAAGTAGAGTCAGAAGCACCCTCAACTTCAATTACAACTTTCGATAATTCATCAACACTAACTCCAAAGCGACCAAGTGAATCAGACACCGAACTCTCCGCCTCTTTTTGGGCGACTTTCTCTATCCCAGACTTTAATGTAACTCGGAGCTCTTCACCGGAAACTACGATTTTTGTAACATCTCCAGACTTAACCCCAGCAGCGACTTCAGAGAGATTGGTCGTCTCAATATTTACTTTTTCGCCGGCAAAATAGGAATAGGCGCCAATTAACAACACAAAAACAAGCACAATCGAGAGTAAATTGTTCCAAAACTGCTCTGGCGTAACTTCAGGTTTTTTATTTTTTTCCATAATTTGTGGTGAGTATACAGTAAATGAAAATGTTTCTCAAATACGGACGCCCCGGTTGTGAAATCTGGTGATTTCACAACCGGGGCGGGACTCAAGCCGTCTTTTCGATCGGCTTTTTAAGTAGCTTCTCAATGGCCTCATAAAGGACCGCCAAAACCACGGGTTTTTGCAGCACTTCCGTAATTCCAGACGCCCGGCAGAGGACATCATTTGGTGGACTTCCCGTATGAAGGATAATCTTAATTCCTGGCTGAATTAGCCTGGCTTTTTTGGTAAGCTCAAGCCCAGTAAGACCCGGCATGTCTTGATCAGAAATCATGATGTCAATCTTGAGAGCAGACAAAACACTGAGCGCAAAATCGCCCTCATATGCAATAGCGACGAAGTAGTCGCCCTTCCTGTCCAAGCACGCTTTCAAAAAATCTGCGATTTCAGGTTGGTCGTCAACGACCAAGATCGCAGGTCTTCCACCCAAACACGTCGATCCCAGCATCAGGAACTCCTTTCTTTAAATCCTTGTACTTCCTAAATATTTATACAAGCAAGCTACCTTAATGTCAATGCTTTTACTATTCCAACCGATTGGTTTGCGGAGTGGACAATCGAATCGCTTCCAGACAACGCCCCAGCGATAAAAATTCCTGGACGAGAAGTTTCGAGTTCAAGCGAGAGTTTCGGCATTCCAGTTTCTATAAGTGCAATACCCAAGCTCTCAAGCCACTTTGAAGGCTTTTCGTAGCCGATATGGATATAAATAATATCAAATTTTTCTTTTTTTACTTCTTCTCCAATTCGCATAGTTGCCTCATTCCCTTCAAGCAACTCAAGCGTAGAATTAAAAAACAGTTTCACTTTTCCATTTTTAATATCAGTGTCTAGCTCACTTCTATTTTTTTCTGTAACAGTTGGGGCGACTTCGCCCCTACGAACAAGTAACATAACCTCATTATCAAGAGCTGACTCCAGCGTCGTTTCCATCGCGGAATTTCCACCGCCCACTACTAGAATTTTTTTATCAACAGGAATCTCGCTATAGTCAAGCTCATATTTAACAAACTTATTGTCGCGCTCTCCCGAAATTCCAAGAGTAAGCGGATGCGAAAAAATACCAGTAGCGAGGATTATGTATTTAACATGAAAAATTCCCGAGCTTGCCCTGACGAGGTACCTACCATCATCAGAATCTTCAATTTTTAATAGTACCGTATTCGGACAGTAATCGAGCGTCCCTGCTTGCTTCCGCCATCTTGCGACAAGCTCACCTCCAGTTAATTTATCCGGGAAGTCGAGTAATCCCATCGGTGCTTCCAAATTCCTACCATACGCATGGTAAAATTTTTTGCCCGACATTGTATTCGAAATAATCGCCCCTGCCTCCTCGCGGTCGATCAAAATCGCACGGAGTCCTACTGCCTTTGCTTGCAATCCAGCTTCTAGTCCGGCGGGACCAGCTCCAACAATTACTAAATCGTATTCTTTAACATTTTCCATATCTTTTTTTTCGTGTAAACTCTACTATATCATGTCTTTAAAACAAAAAAGGG
>JBBUBG010000051.1:0-3072 GCA_038058345.1 Patescibacteria group bacterium
GATTATCAAAAACTCAAGGAAGAATTAAAGATGGGGAGTATCTCAAGGGCGCTTGCTAGATAGGCTGTGACTGTGCTAAGTTTATTGCGATATGTCAAATCCACATAAGGTCTATATTTATGGAAAGCACGCATTGCGTGAGGCTTTATTGAATGCGCCAAAGGCCGTCTATAAGGTTTTTTTCGATAAGGAGATGGATGATAAGGACCTGCGAGAGCTGGTACGCAAAAATCATATTTTGGCAGGGGTTTTGTCTGGCAATACTATTCCACGAGATATCGAAAGCGCGGCATCACATCAAGGTGTTATTGCATTATTGTCGGGAGAAAATTTAACAAAAGAATATAAGGAGTTTATAACCAATCTCACAATCACTCCGAATACGGCCCTGGTGCTTTTGGCTGAAGTGCAAGATCCTCATAATGTTGGAGCGGTTATTCGCTCATCGGCAGCGTTTGGAATTTCAGGAGTAATAATTCCCGAACATAATCAAGCTCCTGTTACAGGTGCGGTTGTTAAGGTTTCTGCCGGAATGGCATTTAGGGTACCACTTGTTTCTGTTGGAAATGTAAATCAGACGATTCGCGATTTGAAGGAAAGGGGCTTTTGGGTATACGGTCTGGATGGCGAAGGAAAGGCTCCGCTTGGAAGTGAAAAATTTGATCGTCCAACACTTTTTGTTCTCGGAAACGAAGGGAGAGGAATTAGGGAAAAAACTCGCGAATTATGCGATGCCTTGCTTGCAATTAAGCTCCATCCACAATGTGAATCATTAAACGCCGCCGCTTCAACTGCCGTGGCTCTCTACGAATGGAGCACACAACATCCAAACGCTCTAAAAGCGTAAGTGTATCTTAGGTAAATTTACGGGTTCTTTGCTATAATTTTAGGAAGGAATTTTTTTATGCATAAAAAATTTGATATTAAGCCAGTTCTTTCTGTATTTTGGGAGAGCCTTCGGCGGTATAAATTCTCTATTTTTTTAACGATTTTTTTAACGATCGGGTTCTCCATTCTAGATGTAATCGCGCCTCTCTATTACAAACAACTTCTGGACATAATTGTCAATAAATCGCCGTCGTTAAATATTGCAACCGAGCTTGCTTCCGTATTCAGTGTGATCGTGGTTCTTAATTTGGCGGGATGGGCTATTCGCCGTGGCGCCCAATTTGCGAATGCTTATTTGACGCCACGGGTCATGGACGATCTCACGAAGAAGGCATTTTCATACACGGTCGATCATTCGTACGATTTCTTTACAAATAATTTTACGGGCTCAATTGTTCGAAAGATTTCGAGATTATCTCGCGCCTACGAGCAGGTTTCTGATAGAATCGTTTATGAATTATTGCCTCTTGTTGTAACCCTTACGTCAATTATTATTGTGCTTTTTAGTCGTCAGGTTATTTTGGGCACAATATTTTCAGTATGGGTAGTAGTTTTTTTATCATTTCAAATTTTTATTGCGAGATATAAAAGTACTTTTGCTCTTGAGATGGCTTCGAAGGATTCCGAGGCTACCGGTTTTTTATCTGATGCAATCTCAAATGAATCAGCAGTAAGACTTTTTACTGGAGAAGAAAATGAGAGAGGACGCTTCGGAGTTATTTCCGATCAATTAAAAAAATTAAGAATTAAGAATTGGATTTTTGATGAATGGATAAATCTTGTCCTAGGGTTGCTTGCTGTTGGAATAGAATTAGGTCTCATTTATGCTGGAATAAAATTATGGCAAGCTGGTTCGATTTCTGTGGGTGATTTCGTTTTGATCCAAGCATATTTAGGAAGTGCGATTTCTCGACTGTGGAATTTTGGTGGTGTAATTCGCCGGGTTTATGATGCACTGGCGGATGCTTCTGAAATGGTCGAAATATTAGATTTGCCACATGGTATTAAAGACAAACCGAGAGCTAGGAAATTAAAAGTGACAGATGGCGTAATAGAATTCCGAAAAGTTGGATTTAATTATCAAGAAACAAGATCTGTTCTAAACAACTTTAATTTACGCATTGAAGGCAGGGAAAAGGTCGCATTGGTTGGGCCGTCTGGTGCCGGAAAAACTACTGTCACTAAACTCCTTTTTCGTTTTATGGAGGTCACAAAAAATGCGATATTTATAGACGGGCAGAATATTGCGAATGTCACGCAGGAAAGTCTCCGAAAAAATATCGCGCTTGTGCCACAAGAGTCTGTTTTATTTCACCGAACGCTAATGGAGAATATCCGATATGGGAGGCGAGACGCTACAGACGATGAGGTGATTGAGGCTGCGAAGAAGGCTAATTGCTATAATTTTATAATTGAATATCCGGATGACTTCAATACTCATGTTGGTGAGCGAGGTGTGAAATTGTCTGGCGGAGAAAGGCAGAGGGTCGCTATCGCGAGGGCTATTTTGAAGAATGCTCCGATCCTTGTTTTGGACGAGGCGACCTCGAGTCTTGATTCTGAATCAGAGTCGTTGATAAAAGACGCACTCTCAAAATTAATGGAAGGGAAAACTGTGATTGTGATAGCCCATCGCCTGTCGACGATTATGAAGATGGATAGGATTGTTGTCTTGCAGGATGGAAAGGTGTTAACTACGGGTACTCACGCGGAACTTATTTCCGAAGAAGGCGGTCTATATAAAAAACTGTGGGAGATTCAAGCTGGTGGTTTTTTGCCAGATTAGTAGATGTTAAAGTAAATAAAGATGGCGAATGATAAATATAGCGCAGTTTGGGTTTCGCACTCCTCGATGGGAGATTTTTTGCGTTGTCCACGTGCATATTTTTTACATAATGTTTATCGAGATCCAAAAACTCGTCATAAAATTAATCTTGTCGCACCACCGCTTTCGCTCGGTCAGGCTGTTCACGAGGCCGTTGAGGGGCTAAAAGAGATGCCACTCGCAGAGCGGGAGAAGCGAGATCTTATGGCGGATTTTGAGCAGGCTTGGACGAAAGTTTCGGGAAAGCGTGGAGGATTTAAGACGGAAGAAGAAGAGAAGGATGCAAAAGAACGAGGACGATCGATGATTGATCGAGTTATAAAAAATCCTGGGCCTATTGCAAGAAAAACTGTTCGTCT
>JBBUBG010000052.1:0-9635 GCA_038058345.1 Patescibacteria group bacterium
CTAAAGGGGTGAGGTTTCCAGGGCCGAGCCGTGAGGCGGGCCCTTTCTTTTTTGGTTACAATGCGCCCATGATCTCGAATAGCCCTTTAGCTACTCAAAAAATTGCAGAGGATTTCATAAGTTGCCTCGTTCCACAAAGTGAATTAGGCGCGACCGTTGTTGGCCTTTATGGTGATCTTGGTGCGGGCAAAACTACTTTTATGAAATGGGTGGCTCTTGCTCTCGGGGTCGTCGGCGAGGTTACGAGTCCGACTTTTGTCATTCAAAAAATTTACAAACTTTAGGATCAAAAATTTGATAAACTTATCCATATCGATGCATATCGGATTGACTCACCTCTAGAGATGAAACATATTGGATGGCAGGATATTCTTTCTGATGATCGAGCCCTCATCTTTATTGAATGGGCAGAAAGACTAGAAGATATTTTGCCTATCAATACTCATAGAATTAAATTTATTTCAATTGATGAAAACCAAAGAGAAATTATTATTGATTGATACTCACGCGGTTGTTCATCGCGCGTATCATGCGATCCCTGGACTTACAAGTCCGCAAGGGGAGCCGACTGGTGCACTTTTTGGTCTCCTTACTTTTTTATTTAAAGCGATAAAAGATATTTCACCAGATTATATTGTTGCCTGTTTCGATCTTCCTGGGCCGACATTTAGACACGATAGTTATTCTGCTTATAAAGCTGGTCGGGCGAAAACGGAAGAGGCCCTCGTCTCTCAATTAATTCGCGCCAGGGATGTTCTTCGCGCATTCGGTGTCCCAATTTTAGAGCTCGCGGGATTCGAGGCTGACGATCTTTTGGGGACAGTTGTAGAAAAATTAAAAGAGAATATAAAAAAAGGAGAGCTTGAGATTTTGATCGCATCGGGAGACATGGATACTCTTCAGCTCGTGGAAGGAAAGAGCGTTCGTGTCTACACTCTTAAGCGCGGAATTTCAGATACGATTATTTACGATGAAGATGCAGTGCTTGCTCGGTATGGGTTTCTCCCAAAACTTTTACCCGACTACAAAGGACTCGCTGGTGATCCTTCAGATAATATTGTTGGGATTGATGGTATTGGAGAAAAAACAGCAACCTCGCTGATCACGCAGTTTGGAGCACTCGAAACTATTTTTAAGAAACTAAAAAAAGACAAGGAAGCTTTTTTGGAAAAGGGGATCAAGGAGAGGATAATTAAACTTCTTGAAGATGGAGAAGACGAGGCAATGTTTTCGAAAACGCTCGCTACGATTCGAAGGGATGCGCCAATTGATTTTAAGCTGCCCGGTCGTTTTCATGAGGTGCTCGATTTAAAAAAAGCGGAAAATATTGCAAGAGACCTCGCTTTCAAAACTCTCATTCCTAAAATCGTTCAACTTAAAAAAGGGACGGAAATTGCGCGAGCCGAGGCTTCTCCGGAAACGCTCGACACTCGTGAATTTCACGAATGTGCCATTGCTTTGTGGCTTCTTGATTCATCAAAAACAAATTCTACGTTTTCAGATATTTTGAGTATTGCAGATGCAGACAATCTTTCTTCTGCTCATGCCAATCTTTTTGCTCGCTTAAAAAAAGAGAAACTCGATATAGTCTATGAAAGCATGGAGGGGCCACTTATTGATATTTTATCGCGCGCAGAGAAGCATGGTTTTCTAATTAACAAAAAAGAGCTGGAGGAACTTTCGGTTGAATATCACAAAGAGCTTTCGAAAATAGAAAAAAAGATTTTCGAACTTGCGGGCGAGGAGTTTAACGTCGCTTCTCCAAAACAGCTTGGAGTAATTCTTTTTGAAAAACTAAATCTTTCTGCCAAGGGACTAAAAAAGACAGCGGGAGGAGCGCGCTCGACTCGTGTTTCAGAACTAGAAAAATTAGTTGGAGTTCATCCGATCGTGGAAGAGATAATGAGTCATCGAGAATATTCCAAACTGCTCTCAACCTATATCGATGCCATCCCAAAATTGCTTGATGAAAATTCTCGTCTCCATACTCACTTCATTCAGACGGGGACTACTACGGGGAGGCTTTCTTCGGAGGATCCAAATTTACAAAACATTCCGATAAAGACAGAGCTTGGTCGGAGGATTAGAAATTCATTTATTGTTAGTAAGGGCTTCACTCTTACTGCTTTTGATTATTCTCAAATTGATCTTCGTTCTGCCGCACTTCTCTCTGGCGACACGAAACTCATTAAATTTTTCTGTGATGGAAAAGATATTCATAAGGCAGTTTCGGCCGAGGTTTTTGGAGTAAAAGAAGAAGATGTTACTTCTGAAATGAGGAGGAGGGCGAAGGTCATTAATTTCGGAATTATATATGGGATGGGAGTGAATGCCCTTAAGGCGAACCTGGGCACCTCAAAAGAAGAGGCTCAGATTTTTTATGAAAAATATTTTGAGCGTTTTCCGATACTTGCAAAGTATCTTCTAAAAACAAAAGAGGATGCTCATGTAAAGGGGTTTACTACAACATTTTTTGGACACAAAAGACTTTTCCCAGAGATAAATTCACGGATAGAATTTATCAAAGCGGCTGCCGAGCGGATGGCCGTCAATGCTCCGATTCAAGGGACAAGTGCGGATATAATTAAGCTAGCGATGATTAAGGTTGATGAATTGATCGAAAAAAATAAATGGCGCGAGGATGTTCACCTTTTGCTTCAGGTGCACGACGAACTTTTGTACGAGATTAAAGATGGGCGTGTCTCCGAAGTGGGGAAGGAGATAAAGAGAGTGATGGAGTCTGTGATTACAGAGCCACTGCCATTTACTGTTAAATTTTCCAAAGGTCAGGATTGGGGGAATTTAACAGAATGTTAGACCTCTTCGGAAACAAAGTAGTTGAGCCACTGGAGGAGGGTGATGAAAAAAAAGAGATCTCCTCGGAAAGTAGAGGAGGTGGGGATTTTATTTTTTTCGCACTTTCAGATGCGCTCGCGGCTCGCGATAAAAAAAAGGCATGGATGCTTTTGTCGGAAGCTTTTGAAAATGGAATTGCGGGAGAGACTCTCTACTGGCGCTCTTTTTCGTGGAAGGTAAAAAAAATGTTAGAGAATCCGAGAAGTGCACCAAGGTATACGCGGGAGGAGATTGTAAAACTTTCAAGTGACCTACTCGATCTTTATCATTTGGCTCGAATGGGGGAGACTGATTTTGAGGTGGGGTTGGAGGAGATTGTACTCCATCTCTAACTGCTTCACTAACACAAATCTGACGGCCGTCAGATTTGTGTTAGTGATGAGGCAGGAATCTGTCACGAATAATTTTCCTGCAACAGCAGGAATCTCCCTCGACTAAACCCTCGCCGTCGCTCGGGTTTGTCTGGGCACGGCCTCGCAATCGCACAAGCTTGTGCGATAATGCTCCGGCGTTCGATTCCTGACGCAAAGCGCGAAGGCGCTTTGCTCTGGGCGGACAAGTTCCGCTTCGCTTCACTTGTCCGCCCAGCAGGAATCGAACCTGCGACCACTTGCTTAAAAGGCAATTGCTCTACCGACTGAGCTATGGGCGGATTTGGATTTGTTGGCTTGTTATAACACAGATTTTTTAAATCTGAAAGGTCTCTTTCTATAACGGCAAGTCTATGGAAAGAAAGCCAGGGCCAGTGACAAGAAGAGAGAGAAGGATCATTATTGCGAGAATGTCCGCAAGCAGGTTAGGGCTTCCAGGTTTTCCGGTATAATGTGAGCCGATCATTGCGATTCCTAGAATAGCGGCTGGTTGGGTGAGATATCCTGCCCCTAGAAGCAAGGCGGTTAGGATTTCTCCTCCAGCAATTCCTTTATTTCCCCGAGCGATATCTCGGGCGCATATTGATACAAAATAGATAACCAGACCCACCCTTAGAATTAGCGGGGCAAGTATTCTAAAATTTAGTAACGCTGGAAAGAAAGTTAACATCAATATAGTATACACATAAATTAATGAGTTCAAAAATAACAGTTGTTTTGGACAATATTCGAAGCGCGGAAAACGTCGGCTCTATTATTAGGACGGCAGATGGTTTTGGTGTGGATCGGATTATTTTAGTAGGGATTACTCCGGGGCTGGTTGATAGGTTCGGCAGAGAAAACCAAAAAGCAATTAAAGCCTCTCTTGGTGCCGAGAGAACTGTTTTGATTGAAAAAATAGAGAGCGCAGAGGAGGCAATTGTTCGATTGAAAAAAGAGGGGATGGTGATTGTTTCGCTAGAACAGTCGGAGAGGTCAATCGACTACAGGGAATTAGTTGTCCCCCAAAAAATCGCTCTCATTGTTGGGAACGAGGTCAGGGGAGTTTCTTCTTCTTTTCTAGAATCCTCGGATTATGTAATAGAAATTCCAATGAAAGGGAAAAAGGAGTCTTTGAATGTTGCGGTTGCTACAGGGGTAGCTCTCTCTAAAATGGTGGTTTAATACGGACTATTAGTTAGAGTTAGAGGAAGAGAATCAAGGAGTTTTCCGTCAATGCTCTTCAATTCTAGGTTTATTGATGTGCTCCAGAGAGGGGTTTCTTGTCCGAGAAAAACACGCCACTCGTTTGTATAAAAGTCCGAGTCATTTTTGTGAGCCTCAACACAGCTGTTGTAGTTTATTTTTTCCAAGGCATAATTTTTGCACGACTGACTGATTCCCATTTCATTTGTGACATATTTGATTTCAGGCATTCGGCATCTCCCAATGGATCCGATGAAATTCCTACAATAGTAAGCATCATCTGTCGTTACGTCTTTTGGTTTGAAGTCGTCGTCTGGGTAGGGGCATTTGTGCCCAATTGAAGGGTTGAATTTATAAAATTGATCTAGATAGCCAGAGCATTTGTTTACTCGGAAGGAGACTCCAAGGGGTGATCTTCCAGAAGAGACAATTGCGGTTTCTCCTTTTTCTAGAAAAAGGAGGTCCTCTTGGTTAATAACCCCGAATTTTAGAAGTTTAGTTGCACCTCCAAGGGTAACTGCTTTCCCTTTTTCAGATCGAACAGAAAGGCCTGTCAGTCGAAATTTTTGAGCATCTCCTGCTTGAATGCTGAAGTATTCTTCATTGATAGTTTTTGCGATCCCCGCAGTCCCTTGAACGAGAGAAGGATTCCCTGTAAAAGGATTCGTAACGGTGACAGTATCAACAGTCGAAGGCGCTGTGCTTTTTTGATTGCCGACCCCTTTTATTACGAGGCCATCTGGTCCAGCTTCGACCGTCCCGTAGGAGTCGCCTCCTCCGAGTGGAGCTGGTGGTTCAATAAAAAAGCCAGAATTTGATTTAGGGCGAGAGGGTCCTCCTGTCGATAGCCAGATCACAAATAGAATTATGAGTAGCAAAAGAAACTGAAGGAAAAAGCCCTTTGCTGAAAGTTCTGATGTTGGTTTGTCTGCCACGGTTTAATTATACAGAACTTGATGCCAATTGCAGAAGTGGGTACTGCGCTGGGTGTTTATTTTCCAGCCAGATATTTAATGGCAAGTTTAATTCTTGATTGAGTATCAAGGGTCGTGTCTATTTTTCTAATTGCATCGCGGGCTTCTTTTTCTGAATAACCAAGAGCGACAATGGCGAGGAGCGCGTCGTCTCGGGGATTTTCTTCTAGTTCGTGAATGCTGGTGATACTCCCAATCTTATCTTTGAGCTCAATAACAATCTTCTCTGCGTTTTTTGTCCCGATTCCGGATATTTTACTAAGATGTCCAGGGTCTTCTGATCTGACTGCTTTTGCCAAGACAGAAGGGGACGCGACGTCAAGAATTCCTAGCGCTTTTTTGGGGCCTATTCCAGAGATGGTGAGTAGGAGGTGGAACATTGAAAGCTCTTCTTTTGTTCGAAATCCAAAGAGATCAAGGGAGTTTTCCCTGACGGCGGTGTAGGTATAAAGCAGAAGCTTGGACCCAATTTTAGAAAATTCGGCTGTTTCTTTTGTTACAAAAACGAGAAGTCCAATGCCGGAGACCCCCACTACTATAGAGTGTTCGTTTTGTTCTAGCGCGATTCCTTCGACTCTTGCGATCATTCGGGGATCATATCAAATCTTGCATGTTTAAGCGACCTCTGGTATTGTGCTCTAAACAAATGCCAATCACGAAATCAGCAAAAAAGGCGCTCCGAGGCTCCCGTCGCAAGCGGGTTTTAAACATTGCCCGAAAGGACGCAATGAAGAAAGAGATTAAAAACTTCGAGAAAAATAAGAAGGATTCATCTGCTCTTTCTCTCGCTTATCAAGCTATTGATAAGGCCGCGAAAAGAGGGGTTATTAAAAAGAACGCCGCCGCAAGAAAGAAGTCCCAAGTAGCAAAAATGTTCGCAGGGAAATAATTTTTTAACAAACACAAAAAGGCCCGATACGTGATCGGGCCTTTTTGTTGCCTACTTTGCTAAAATAATGCATTATAGGCGGTGTTGAGTTATTTGGTCTTGCTCTCGTCGTTCAACGGATAGGACACTCCCCTGCGAAGGGAGAAATTGAGGTTCGATTCCTCATGGGAGCACAATTCATAACTTGGTCGTGATGCCCTCGACTGGAGTCGAACCAGTACCATCTCCTTCGGAGGGAGATATTGTATCCATTCAACTACGAGGACTATTGCCTATGCAGACTCTATAAGAATCCGAGGTATTCGGCAATCGCCTCGGAGAGGGAATACTGATGTTCGTGTTCTTTAAGATGAGGGGCGATGGCTTTACGAATTTCGTCGCAGTGGGATTCTCCAATGGGAACGATTGTGTGAAAAACGATCTTTCCTTTTGGAACTAGGACAAGGCGGGGAGGAGTGAAATTTTCATGAATCCAAAATGAATCGAGACTACTCCATGCGAAGAATTTTTTCGAAATATTAATTCCCCTAGGGCTTACATCGCAGGTAATTTCCTTGGGTGCTTTTGACGCAAGGATCATCACGGTCATTCCTGCCACGATAAGAAAAAAACCAAAAAGGCCGTTTCCGATTAAAAGAGAAGCGATCGCTGCTGCGATTGAAGTAACTCCAACCGCCCAATACCAGTCGTTTGTTTTTGGGCGATGATTGTACTCAAGCGTTGTCCATGAAAAGTGTGGGGTTGTACGCATGTTGTTTTTATTGTATCAGAGAAGATAATTTTTCATTGTGATTACAATATTATAACACACAAAAAAACGAAGGACTGTCCTTCGTATTTTGTAACTTGCAATGGGTTTTCGTTGTTGTAAGGTTTGAAGGAAATGGCACGACCAATTCATCTTAATGGTACGGACTTAACTCTCGGTGGAGATAGGGTTTTTTTGATTGCCGAAATCGGGAAGAATTTTATAGTAACAGAAGAAGACCGTCCGCTTTCAGAGTATCTTGCCAATGCAAAGCGCTTGATCGACCTTGCTACCCTATCTGATGCTGATGCTGTCAAATTTCAAACGCATGAGGTAGAAGACGAACAGCTTCCTGTGCAGATCGTCTCTCCTCATTTTAAAGGGAAGGATCGCTTGAGTTGGGTAACTCGAAACACAAACGCGACTCCGTTCGAGGGCTTTTGGAAACCAATCTCGGAATATGCGAAAGAAAAGGGGATTATTTTTTTCTCAACTCCAATGAGCAGAAAGGCTGCTCAAAAAATAAACAGCCTTGATCTTCCTCTTTGGAAAGTTGGCTCCGGGGATGTTACTGATCGCGTTTTGCTTTCTTATCTTAAATCTACCGGCAAGCCCGTGATTATTTCTACTGGGATGATTAGTCGCGCGGAGCTTGATTCTGTCGTTTCATTTTTTGGTGCGGAATATCCACTCGCTATTTTATATTGCGTGAGCGAGTATCCTGCCCCAGCCGAATCTTTTAATCTCGCATCTCTCGAATATATTAAAGAGCAATACCCAGATATCACTGTCGGTTTTTCAGACCACTCAATCGGTTTTAATAACATCGCACTTTCGGCTCTTAAGTTGGGCGCGACCATCATCGAAAAACATTTTTCTTTTTCAAGAGATTTATTGGGGTCGGATCATAAAGTTTCCATGACACCACCAGAATTCAAAGAGCTTTCGGAAATCATTCGCTCAAAAAAATATATGGAGGTTGATACCGTTCCTTTTTACGGAGATCGCAATCGAGAATTCGAAGGTGCTACAAATCAATTTCGTCCATACTTTAATAAAGGATTAGTTGCGGGGAGAGATATTAAAAAAGGGGAGAAGATTACTGCGGAAATGGTGTACGCAATGCGTCCAAGAGTTGCGCTTGCGGGAATCCCTGCTGAACATGTTGATATTGTGATTGGGCGTGATGCCAAAGCTGATATTAAAAAATACGAGGCGATTTCGGCTGATAATATAAATTAAGAGAGGAGGGCCTTACTCGTCGAATTTTTTTATTGCGAAAAATGCGAGAGAATGTTTTGTAAAGTGATGCATTGGAATAAAGCCGTCGGGTATTTTTTTGTAAATATGCGTGGCACTGGAACAGATTCTTTCCATTTGCACTCGTAGGCGGAGAGCGACGAACCCTGTTTTTCTATGACATCTATTTCAACACCCGTCCGCGTCCTCCAGAACATAATTTCCGGCGGGAAGATTTCGATTGACCCTTTTTTGGTGAGTTCGGAGACAAAAAAATTTTCAAAAATTGCCCCCTTGTCCGGCCTGGCCTCAAGGGGCGAAGCAATGTCGATTATTGCATTGCGGACACCAATATCTAGGAAGAATACCTTGAATCCTTTTTTTATTTCATTTCGCGGGTTATTCGAAAATGAGTATATGCGTTTGACTATAAATGCTTGTTCAAGAAGTCGAAGGTATCTGTTTACTGTTGCTCGGGTGACACCCAGACCCAGGGCTAACTCGTTTATTGAAACCATCGAGCCTATTTGATGTGCCAGCATTTTCAATAGATCTTCGAATATTTTGGGATTTCGAATGGCTTCAAAAACAAAAACGTCTTTGTACAGATAGTTGGTGGCGATATTTTTGATAGCAAACAGTTTCTCCTCTACTGTTTCAGCTGCGACCACCGTGGGATATGAGCCAAATTGCATAAGCGAAAACAGGCCTGACTCGCCCATGTGTGGATAAGCACCGAGCACCTCTTTCAAGGAGAGGGGAAGGAGAGTAAACTCAAAGGCTCTGCCAGTCATGGGTTCTTTTATTTTGTTTGCTAAGTCAAACGAGGATGAGCCGGTCGCAATGATTTGGATCTCTGGGTAGGTGTCGTGAAAAAGTTTTAGAATAGTTCCGATGTTTTGAATAGTTTGTGCTTCGTCAAAAACGACGATTTTCTTCTGCTTTGTAAGAGGAAGAAGCTCGTCTGGTTTGCCAACCACAAAGTGGGCGCGCACGTCGGCCGTTTGGCAGTCGTAGTATTCCGCGTCTTTCCCATAAGTGGAAATAAGTTTCTTCGCAAGGGTGGTTTTTCCCGACTGTCGAGGGCCCAAGATGATCACCATCTTCCCTTTAAAAAAAGTCGCTACAATATGTGGCTCAATATCACGCTTAAATGTCATCATGGTCGAAGTATAGCAAATTGCCTACAAACAAGCAATTTGTAGAAAATGTCAAAATGTCCATATATATAAGGGTTAAATGATGTGCCATTTTTGCTACTCCGGTAGTTTCCTTATGAAGGGCTTGACAAGGAATGTGCGCCATGCTATAGTATTAACGTAAGGTTGAGGCCTACGCGCACCCCTCAATCCGAACACCTTCTGATAATTTAA
>JBBUBG010000053.1:0-4230 GCA_038058345.1 Patescibacteria group bacterium
ACTAAAGAAACATAAAATTTGGAAAAAACTTCAGGATGTTTAGTCATCGCTGTCGAAATCGAAATCCCAGACTGAATATCATCGGTGATTTCAATCAACTTTCTGCGCAAAAGTCTATTTTCGGTCTCGGTCGAAAGAAGCCGGAAAATATTTAGAACCGCGACTTTAGCCTCAAACAACGTCGCCATTTGACGAGAAAGGATAACGACATCTTTGAGTTTTACATGTTCAAAAAATTGGGTAACATCGATGTTAATCTTGGATTTGACCGGATTTACATAAATGATAATGAGCCCGCGACGCTGAATGGTGGCAATCGCGAAGTCGATATTTGGAGCGTCAATACTGCCCTCTTGCAAAAGGCCCCCCGGTGTTGAAGCTTTGTAGTTGTAAAGCATCGATATTTATGAAAACTAAAGCAACCTTTCCAATCCTTTTGGATTAAGCGAGTGCGCGTATGCGGTATCCCCCATTATTTCACCTCGGCGCACAAGTTCGGCAAGAGAATGATTGAGGTCGATCATTCCCATTTCGGACCCTGTCTCGACAAGTACGCCGATTTCGCTCGTCCTTCCTTCGCGAATAAGATTGGCTACTGCGAAATTGTTGATAAGGAGCTCGTATGCTGGAATTTGACCACCAGAAATGCGAGGAAGTAAGCGCTGTGAAAAAATCCCGAGGAGCGAACCGGCGAGCTGAATACTGATCTGTTTTTGTTGGCCCGCGGGAAATGAATCAATAATACGATCTATTGTTTGAGATGCATTGTTGGTATGAAGAGTTGAAAAAATAAGGTGACCGGTTTCGGCGGCGGTAACGGCAGTTGAGATTGTTTCCGGATCACGCATCTCTCCCACAAGCGCAACGTTCACATCCTGCCGAAGGAGCGACCGAAGCGCCGTATGAAAATCGTTTGTATCAAATCGCACTTCGCGCTGATCAATAATCGATTTATCACTAGTGAAAACATATTCGATTGGGTCTTCGATGGTGATGATATGTTCCGCCCGCTCGTGATTAACCACCTCGATCATGGAAGCAAGAGTCGTCGATTTCCCCACTCCCACCGGCCCAACCACCAAGAAGAACCCTTGCTCCTTAAAACAAAAATCTTTCAAAATTGGAGGCAAAAATAGGTCTTCGAAAGTTTTAATGCTCGAGGGCACGGCGCGCAAGGCCGCCCCGATTTTCCCCTTTTGAAAAAAAACATTCCCACGGAAACGGCTAGCGTTTGGACCATCAAATCCAAAATCGAGCTCTTTTTGCTCGAGAAAAATACGGCTGGATTCGGGGCCGAGCAAAGCGAGGACCAGTGCTTTTGTATCTTCTGAAGTCAGCACTTTTTCCGAAACAAGAGGAGTGAGCGCACCAGAAACTCTGATGGCAGGAACGCGATTGGCAGTGAGATGCAAATCTGAAGCACCTTCACGCAAAACGATCTCGAGTAAGCGATTTATTTCAAGCTTGTAATCCATCTTTTTTATTCTTTTTTAATACTTCCTCTACTTTTGCGAGAACTTCCGACGGGGTGCAACTCGCTTTCACAATATAACCATCGATCCCCAATTTCATCCCCTTTTCAATATCATCTTTCTGACCAAGATTCGATAAAATAATCACAGCCGAACTTTTTGCCATCTTTTTTTTGCGAAGCTCCTCTAAAAATTCAAAGCCGTCCATAACGGGCATGACAATATCTAGCAAAATAACAGTTGGATTATAGCCGGTCCCTAATTTTGCAAGGGCTTCAACCCCGGAACCAGCGGTATCAATAATAAAGCCCGCTTGAGTAAACTTGAGCGAATACATATCCGAAAGAAACTTGTCGTCGTCGATTATAAAAACAGTGCGTGATTCCATCTTTTTATTTTACTATACTTTTAACAAAATCATAACCGATTGACCTCCTCAAAGGAGACCGTCCCATCGAACGCCTTTAATAATGCATCTTCCTTCATGGTTAGCATACCTTTTGCTCTCGCCTCACGGTACAAATCATTTTCTGTTGGGCTCTTTAAAATAATATTCTGCACATCGCGATTGACCTTAAACATTTCAAACACCGCAGTGCGTCCGCGAGTACCAGTCGAGCAGGTCGCCGAAGGTTTCGCCCGAAAAATCTGCTCCGGAATTTTAATATTTTTCCGAAACTCTTCAGGCAGATCACTAAGCTGCTTATCTATAAATTGCCGAACTGCTCCCTCGACCAGCATTGGATCTTTCGACTCACTACAAATAGTGCGTACCAGCCGCTGGGCGACAGAAAGGATAAGTGTTGGCGCTATAAGATAAGGGTCAATCCCCATATCAACCAACCTAGGGATGACCCCAATGGCGGAATTGGTGTGAAGAGTAGAAAGCACAAGATGACCAGTCAAAGCGGCTTGAATCGCAAGCGACGCTGTTTCCCTATCGCGAATCTCACCAACCATTATCACATCCGGATCCTGCCTGAAAAGAGAGCGCAATCCGACAGCAAAACTATAATCAATCTCCGCCCTAATTTGCGACTGATTTATTCCGGGAATGTTATATTCAATCGGGTCTTCGAGAGAAACAACATTGCGTTTTTCGCGATCAAATTCGTTCAACATTGAATAAAGCGTGGTAGTTTTCCCAGACCCAGTCGGGCCAGTAAGTAAAATGAGGCCATATGGCTCGGCAAGTGCGTCAGTAAGAAGCTTATGATTATGCGGAGTCAGCCCGATATCATTCAGCTTTTTCAGCCCCGTATCTGGATTTAGAATTCGAATGGCGATTTTCTCCCCATAATATGTGGGCATACTTGAAACACGAAAGTCGATATGCCGGCCATTTATATTTGCAGAAAAACGACCATCTTGAGGCTTGCGTTTTTCGTCGAGCTTCATGTTTGCAAGAATTTTGATTCTCGCCACGACGGCGTTTTGAATTGTTGCTGGCAGAAAGAGACTGGTGTATAAAATACCGTCAACACGGAAACGGACGCGAAGCTTTTCTCCAATGGGCTCAATGTGAACATCCGAAGCGTTCCCCTCTGTCGCATGTTGAATAATTACCGCGACAATTTTTGTTACCGGAGCATCTTCTGTGATATGGACATCTTTCTTACTGACCTCTTTGATGCTTTTATCTAGTTCGCTTTGATCAACATCAGGCTTTTCCTCTCGCTTTGGAGCGGAAGGTTCCATAATAAGGGGTATTGGTGCACTAGTTTTTTCTTCCTTTTTAACAATTTCGCCCAGTGCGGTTCCCACTTCAGATGACAAGCCTTTGTACTCTGCAAGTACGTTTGCAAAATCTTTTTCACTGATTAAATAAAATTTGTAAGGCACGCCGATCTCGCCAGCGATGAATGCCGCGGCATCGCGAGCCTCGACGTTATCTCCATCAGTAATGCCGATAGCGAGGACCCCCTCCTCAAGCGCAATCGGAACAAAACGATAATGAATTGCACTATCCTCTGGAATCAAATTCAAAACATCGTACGGAACAATAGTCTGCCCTAGATCACGTGGTGGAATTTGAGATTGGATTAGGTCGGCCATTTTTTTTATTATTGCGCATTGCCCGGCAAAAGAGGGGGAGGATTTGCCGGAGTCGTGCGAACAGGGCCGGTTGGAACAGCTCCTCCAGAGCCTGCTGTCGTTGCAGTTCCGCCGATAAATTCTGACACCGCACCGGAAAGCGGAGCAAATGGGTTAGCCCTACCAACCGCCTGCGGAGCAATCGCAACCCCAAAATCAGTAAGAGAAGAAAAAGCAGGATCAGAAAAAATCTTCGAATCAAGCTTTATCGTTCGCAAATTTACTAAAATATTTATAAATCCGGCAGTATCCGCTTCCCCGCTCTTAACGAGCAATCCCTCGGCTTTTAATGCCTGCTCTGGCACTGGAACTGCAGAAAAATAATAATATCCACCAAACGCAACAGAGCCAATTACGACCAGAAGGAGAATTAAAATTCCAAAACGTTCAAGATCCATTTTTTTATTTTGACCAATAGGTCGTTAGCTCAATTGTATACTCATACAGATCTTTTTCCCCAGAGTTGAACGAGAGACTCGTTAAATCAACCAGGCGCAAACTACGCTCCAAATCTGCAAGAAAAGTTTTAAGCGTGGAGTATGAACCTTGAACAGAGAAACCAAAAGTTACTGTCCCGTAATCCTTCCCTTCTGGAATTGTCCCTTCTGTCTTAAAGTGGACATTTTTTAGTTGCATCCCATAACGAGCGGCAATATTGTCGACA
>JBBUBG010000054.1:0-2063 GCA_038058345.1 Patescibacteria group bacterium
CCTAGCCTTACCAACACCAGAAGAGATCATTACTTTTGAAAGTTTTGGCGCTGCCATTATATTCCCTCCGCCAAATTTGATTGCGAGTTCGGGAAGTGCACTATTCATTTTTTCTTTTGTTCCTTTTGTCATGTCAATTTATTATGCGAAATGGGCTCCGCACGAAACGCATGCGCGCATTTTTTTATCTCCGACCATTACGTTTTTTGTTCTCACTCCTTTATTACAAGCTGTACAAAAAAGGAGAACGGCATCTACTGCAATAGGAGTTGGGATGCTAATCACTTCCCCCTTTTTACCTTCAGAGCGAGGACGTTGATGTTTTTTCTTTACATTCACTCCTTCAACAAGCACGCGCCCATCCGAAGGAAAAGCACGAAGAATCTTCGCTTTCTTTCCTTTATCCTTTCCGGATTGCACTATTATGTTGTCCCCTTTTTTTACATGCATGATGGTAATATAAATCTATTTAAACAATTTCAGGGGCAAGCGACGCGATTGTCTGAAAACCTCGCTCGGCAATTTCACGTGGAATCGGCCCAAAGATACGACCACCTACCGGCTCTTTCTTCGCATCAATAATAACTACAGCATTCTCATCAAAACGAACATACGATCCATCTTTTCGACGAAATGCTTTTCGCTGACGAACAACAACCGCCTTAACAACGTCCTTTTTCTTTGTGCCTTTTCTTGGCTCTGCAACTTGCACTGAAAGAACGACAAGGTCGCCAATTTGAGCATATCGGCGTTTTGATCCTCCAAGTACCTTAAAAATACGTCCGATTTTTGCACCGGTGTTGTCTGCGATTTTAACTATAGCTCGGGCTTGTAACATTGTATTTAAATTACTTTAGACAATACTTCGAAATGCTTATCCTTAGAATAAGGGGCGCACTCGCCAATCATCACAACATCCCCGACCTTATATTCTCCGGCTTCATCATGAGCTTTATAGCTCTTTCTTGACCGAATGAACTTCTCATATTTAGGGTGTTTGGTGTAACGATCAACAGAAACAACGACCGTTTTCGACATTTTGTCTGAAACGACCTTCCCTTTAAGCACTTTACCTTTTGTTGTTTTTGAGGATTCCATATATCGAAAGTTATCGAACATTAGCACGGGAAGACTTCTCCGTCAAAATTCGAGCAATGGTCTTGCGGATTTAACGACCTTATCTTACATTTTTGCTCTTACTTCCAGCGAGAGCAAAACGCAATACTCGAAAAGCCTCACGCTTCTCATTTAGCGTTTTTTCAAGCTCGGCCTCCCCTTTTGTTTTTATCTCTTTGTAATCCATACATTTATTATTAAATTCTTTACGATCTAGCCACTACACGAGCAACAAGAGGAAGTTTTGCCCCTCCTTTTTCAAGGATCATTTTGGAAGTAACAGCATCAACTCCATCGATCTCAAAAATCATTCGTCCTGGTAGCACCTCAAAAACATACCCCTGCGGATCTCCCTTTCCCTTACCCATTCCAACCTCTGCTGGTTTGGCGGTATAAGGTCTATCAGGAAAAATGCGGATCCAAAGACGACCGGTCTTTTTAATTTCACGGCTCATGGCTTTTCTCGCGGCCTCTATTTGAGTTGACTTAACTCGCGCTTGAGTAAGGGCTTTCAATCCAAACGAACCAAACGCCACGGTCGTACCTCGTGTCTCAATGCGTCGAGTCCTGTTTTTCTTACTTCGACTCGTCTGCCACTTTCTATATTTTACTTTTTTGGGGAGTAGCATGATATTTATTGTGTTACGGCGATCTCTATCTCTTTTTCAAAAATATCTCCTTTATATATCCAAACCTTAATACCAATGTCCCCGTAGGTCATGTGAGCTTTTTCACGAGCAAAATCAATATCAGCACGAAGAGTCTGGAGCGGAAGCCTGCCTTTCATGATGGTTTCAACGCGACCCATATCTGCCCCGCCAAGACGACCAGAAAGTGTGATACGCGCCCCCTTAACCCACTTGTTGGCCATAACTTTTTCCATTGTCTGCTTCATGACTCTCTTAAAAGGCAAACGCTTTTCGAGCTGTTCCGCGATCATGTATCCA
>JBBUBG010000055.1:0-3237 GCA_038058345.1 Patescibacteria group bacterium
AGAAAAGGATCTCACGGAAGCAGAGTCAAAAAATATAACCGATTTAGGAATAAAAGGATTGACTGTATTTCGTGAGCGGGCTAGAAGCTATCCAGCCGGGTCACTTGCCGCGCATGTTCTTGGTTTTGTGGGTGAAGGAGGCGCTGGAGCTCCAGGGCTTAGTGGGAAATATGGGGTTGAAAAGAAATTTGAAACAATTCTCGCGAGAGAACCAGAAGGTAAACTTGTAAATTTTTTCGCTGAGCTTTTTGCTGGCGTTTCTGGTGCAATTAAAAAAAGTGAGATCGGTGATGTTGTTCTTACCATTGAGCCCTCTGTACAAGCCGAGCTGGAAAGGGAGTTAGTAGATGTCTCATCAAAGTGGAAAGCTAAACGTGCTGCCGGAATAATTATCGATCCAAATACAGGAGCGATCAGAGCGATGGGCGCTACTCCGTCCTTTGATCCAGGAAATTATTTTAACACCGAAGATGTTTCAAATTTTTCAAACCCACTTGTAGAATCAGTTTTTGAAATGGGTTCGATAATTAAACCACTCACAATGGCGGCAGGAATTGATAGCGGTGCGGTAACTGCGACGAGTACGTATCATGATTACGGCTTTGTGATTGTAAATAATGCTAAGCTAAAAAATTCTGATG
Source organism: Patescibacteria group bacterium (assembly GCA_038058345.1). Taxonomy (GTDB): domain Bacteria; phylum Patescibacteriota; class Minisyncoccia; order Phycocordibacterales; family JBBUBG01; genus JBBUBG01. The sequence continues at coordinate 642 of JBBUBG010000055.1, forward strand.
GAAAAGGAAACGGCGTTGTCGATATGCAGACGATTTTAGCAAAATCATTAAATACTGGAGCGGTATTTGTTGAGCAAAAAATGGGCAATGATACTTTTAGGAAATATATGTTATCTTTTGGTCTTGGTGAGAAATCGGGGATTGATTTGCCGGGGGATGTAAATGGTTTGGTAAAAAATTTATCAAGCACGAGAGACATAGAGTATGCTACTGCCTCATTTGGACAGGGCATTGCCCTCTCTCCAATTCAGGTCGTTCGGGCACTTTCTGCAATAGCGAACGGGGGAGTACTCATTCGTCCTCATGTGGTTGAATCGATTGTTCGATCGAATGGCGAAGTTGAAACGACTCCAGTAGAAAATGCAGGAAGAGTTATCTCGGAAAAAGCTTCGAAGGCCATTACAGAGATGCTGACAAAGGCTGTTGATATCACCCTCGCAAATGGAAAAGCAAAACTTGTTGATTATTCTATCGCGGCGAAAACCGGCACCGCGCAAATTTCAAATAATAACGGTGGGGGATATTCTGAAGATCGTTTCTTGCATACTTTTTTTGGATACTTTCCAGCGACTAAGCCTCAATATCTAATATTTCTCCTTCTTGAGGAGCCGAAGGGAGTTGATTATTCGAGTGAAACATTAACGGCTCCGTTCTCGAAATTAGTAAAATATCTGATACATTATTATGGGATGGAACCAGATAGGACAGAAACCCCGGCTCAAATCAAACCATGAAAAATATATTAAAAAAAACAGTATCCTTAATTCTGATTTTCATCGCGAGGCAAGCGCTTGCGAGACATAAGCCGAAAGTTGTCGCGATCACGGGAAATGTAGGAAAAACTGGTGCAAAGGATGCTATCGCTGCTGTTCTCACTCGAAAATATACTGTTCGTAAAAGTGACAAAAGTTTTAATAGCGATATTGGAGTGCCCTTGGCAATTCTCGGACTTCCGAATGCTTGGGCAAATCCATTCGGTTGGTTTTCTAATTTCTTTCGTGGAGTTCAGGAGGTATTTTCAAAAGATTTTCCGCAGGTGCTCGTGCTCGAAGTTGGAGCAGATCGCCCTCGTGATATTGCGGACATAATGAAATGGTTAAAGCTGGATATTGGAGTGGTGACTGTAATGGGAAAGATCCCAGTGCATATCGAATTTTTTGGCTCCCTCGAAGAAGTCGCAAAAGAAAAAGCTGAAGTTGTTTTGGCGACAAAGGAGTCGGGCAATGTGATCTTAAATTTTGATGACAAAATTGTAAGTGCGATGGCTGTAAAAAGTCGTGCCCAAGTTTTAACTTTCGGGTTCAATGAAGGCGCTTTTGTCAGGGGGGAAAATTCACATATTTATTATGAAGGTGAAGGAATCGAACGTCGCCCAGCGGGGACATCATTTAAGATCATCTACGATGGCAATGTTTTGCCGGTTCATCTTCCTGGTATCGCGGGGAAGAATGCCTCGTATTCCGCGCTTGCTGCATTTGCATGTGGGATAAGTTTTGAGATAAATCCGATTTCTATTCTCGAAGCGCTTGGAGAAGTAAACTTTCAGCCTGGCAGAATGAGAATAATCGAAGGAAATAAAAAGACTACAATTATTGATGACACTTATAATTCCTCGCCGGTCGCCGTTGAGCACGCCCTTGAAATTTTGAGTGAAATCGAGACTGATGGTCGAAAAATTGCGGTCATTGGCGATATGATGGAATTAGGAAACTATACTCCAGAGGCTCATCGGTCTCTGGGAACTATGGCTTCCAAAATTGTAGACATTTTAGTTTGTGTTGGAGTTAGAGCAAAATTTATTGCTGATGGCGCGCTGTCTTCGGGGATGACTAAGAAGAAAATCATGTTATTTGATGATTCACTTTCTGCGGGAAAAGCGCTAGATTTGATAATTAAAAAAGGGGATACAATCTTGGTAAAAGGCTCCCAATATATGCGAATGGAGCGCACTGTCCTTGAAATTATGGCAGAGCCCGCGCGCGCAAGTGAGCTGCTCGTCAGGCAAGAGGAGGAGTGGGGGAGGAGGTAGTATGTAATTAAATCACGCAATAATAAATTTTAGTATATAAATCTCGACGATCGTCGCAGTTTATATACTAATGTTAAGCGGGGTTTATTTTACCGAGAAGTAGTCGGCGGCTCCTAGCGTTTCAATCAAGACCCACACATACTAGCCAGGTATGGAGTGGGTTTTTTCTATTATTTTACCGGGAACGGTCACAAATATTTTCTCGCCGTCGCTCGAAAATTTCGCGACGCCCATCGTCTGAGGATGGGCACCTGTAGACGGCCCGACTCGCCTGTTTTGCGTACTCGCAAAACAGGGCTCCGTCTTTCGATTCCCGGGCGTAAGACAAGCAGTTGTCTTACCTAGGGTCAAAAAAATTGCTTCGCATTTTTTTGACCCTACCGGGAATCTCCCTCGCCTCTCATCTCGCCGTCGCTCGATTCGGGCTGGGCACCGCCTCGCTGTCTCGCAAGCTTGCTCGACATGCTCCGGCGTTCGATTCCGGACACGAGTAAAATTGTTTACTCGTTTAGGCTCATCGCTTCGCGATGACCCTACCGGGAATCGAACCCGGATTTAAGCCTTGAG
>JBBUBG010000056.1:0-3163 GCA_038058345.1 Patescibacteria group bacterium
ACTCTCCGTGCTGGAGATGTTTTAGAAATTCCTGCTGGAGTGCCACATACCCACTTTGGAACAGGGAAGTTGTTTATTATAAAAATCCCATCAGTCAAATAATGTTTGGATTTAACAAAGAGGAGTTTTCGATTCTAAAAAAATTTCGCACCCCAGAAAAAATACAGGATTTTTTGGAGACAATCCCGATCAATTTTGAACCAGAAGGGGATACCTGCCTTTCACCTCGTAGGGTACTTCGTGAACGTCGCGCCCATTGCATTGAGGGAGCTTTGCTTGCCGCATCAGCGCTTATGATAAATGGCGAGAAGCCATTACTGCTTGATTTGAGAGCAACAAAAAATGATTCGGATCATGTGGTGGCTTTATTTTTGAAATATGGACGTTTTGGTGCGATCAGCAAATCAAATCATGCGGTTCTTCGCTATCGTGAGCCGATTTACAAAACAGTCCGAGAATTAGCACTGTCATATTTTCACGAATATATAGATAGTAAAGGTAAAAAAACTCTCCGTGAATTTTCGTTGAGACCATTTGACCTTTCCATGTATGACCCTCCACGGTGGACGATTTCAGAAGATAATCTATGGTTTATTCCCGAAGATTTAGATTGTGCAAAACATTTATCAATTCTTGCCCCAAAACAAAACATCAAACTTCGCCCCGCCGATCCTCTTGAAATGAAATTAGACGCGCTTGTTTCGTGGACTAAAGAATAAGTAATAAAGCAATTTGAGACTTGCATAGATAGCATCATCTTGTACACTATGTACAACACTATGAAAATGATCTCAACCACAGAAGCACGAAAACGGATCTCTCTTTTAATAGAAGATGTTTTCCATAATAAAAAAAGCTATGTCATTGGACGGTACAACGAACCAGAAGCCGTATTAATACCGTTTCCAAAACACTTTTCAGATAAAGTCAGTGAGATTACCCTCTTTGCGGCAAACTCTGGTAGTTTTGACTTCTTAGCAGACGAACCAGACCTATATGGAGAAAAAAGGTAGTATCATCCTCGTTCCTTTCCCTTTTACAAATCAGGCAGATTCAAAGATTCGGCCAGCGCTTGTTTTAGCCTCCCACCGAGACGACATTACCGTTCTTTTTATATCTTCACGCCCATCAAATAAATTATCTCAAACAGATTTTCTCGTCTCCCAAAAACACCCCGATTTTGCAAAAACAGGTCTCCGTACTGACTCCGTTATCCATGTGAACAAAATCACTAGCCTCGACAGAAAGCTATCGATCAAGAAAATCGGGGCGCTTTCTCAAGCTTTGCTTGCCGGAGTTGACCTACAACTAAAAAAATACCTAAGCCTGTAATGAGAGTAACTGCGCCTCTCTCTGATTATCATTAACAAGGGTGTAGCACTTCAATGTTGAATCTACCTTACGATGGCTGTACAAATACAATGATTTGTAGTATTTTACGAGAGTCCAAGTTCTTTACATACACTGAGATTTGACCCGCAAAGGTAGGGGTCAGGTGGTTCTTAAAAATTGGAGGATACAGATGGACACTAGCGACACTGGACGAATCGACGTTCCGTTCTTGCACCGGCAGGAGCTTTCTCGGATGAAAGTAGTTCGAATCATCTTGACCAGTGCGATCAGCATCACTTGCCTTCTAGTAATACTCTATTTCGTGGTGAGGGAAGAATATAGACAAAGAGGATGGGTTGCTCAGGAAAAGCTCCGCAGTGCCACCACCTTCGCCCACCCTGGGGAAAAGAAAATTCAGGAGGTCGACAGCTCGCTCGGTGTGTTCTCCTACGGCCACGGCATCCTGTCGATTTGCCCCGGGAAATGGACGCAGGCGGCCGCCGGCAGTGCAGCGCGTCAGCAGAAGACCCTCGAGAACCTCGCGACGTTCCTAGTCGCGCGAGGCGACCTGCGAGTCGTTTCGATGCTGTGGGGCGTGGACGAGAACCTCATTTTCATCGTCGAGCGCAAGTAGTCTGAGTGCCCGAACAAAACCGGCCGAGAGGTGCCACGATTCCCAGTGAATCAAAAACCTCTCTTCTATTTTGATTCGATAACATGTTTCGAAAATTCGGGACTTCGTGCCCGAGAAAGAAGGTTCCAGATGCAAAAGATCCTCGCCATTCTTTTTCTGTGTGTTCTCACGGTGGACACGGTACAAGCAGGGGAGCTCGACAGCAGGGTTGAGTGGCGGAGGCAACTAAGCCGAGAGCAGTTAGTCGTCAAGGTTCTGGCTCCTCTACCATTTAGAAACCCATCGATTCCATTGGAGACCCGGTCTGACGATTGGAGCACAGAGGGCTTCGGGATGGGGACGATCTTCATCGTTCCGCGATTAGCGGATAAGCAACACTTCCAGTTTGAGCTCGCGATGGAGCTCGCGTTCTTTCTTGACAGATATTCTGAGCTCCGAGTGGTATCCATGACCAGTGTCGAGAAGGGGCTCCTCCTTGTCGCCGAACGGCGCAACAAGTAGTTGCGCCACATGACCCCTACGGAAAGATCTACACGGTCTTCCGCGGGGGTCTTTATCTTTTCAACGCGCTAAATTCTTGTGCGTCGCCAATTTATTGGCTAGAATAGCCACATTATGCAATCTCAAGAAATCCGTGAGCGTTTTTTAAGGTTTTTTGAAAAAAGGGGACATGCTGTGATCCCTTCGGCTTCGCTGGTGCCAGAAAATGACCCTTCCGTGCTTTTTACTACCGCCGGTATGCAACCACTGGTGCCGTATCTTTTGGGTGCTAAACATCCCGCTGGAAAGCGCCTTGTGAACGTGCAGAAGTGTGTGCGTACGGGCGACCTTGATGACATTGGCGACAACCGCCATTTTTCTTTTTTCCAGATGCTTGGCAATTGGTCCCTCGGTGACTATTTCAAAGAAGAAGCCATTGCGTGGAGTTACGAATTTATTACTTCAAAAGAGGAAGGGCTTGGTCTCGATCCATCACGACTTTACGTTACAACTTTTGTAGGAGATGAAAATGCTCCCGAGGATACTGAATCGCCAAAAATTTGGCAGAAACTAGGAGTTCCGACACATCGCATCTATTCACTAGGGGCAGAAGATAATCTCTGGAGTCCGGGCGACAACGGCCCTTGTGGGCCCGACTCTGAAATGTTTTATGATCTTACGGACCGTGGGCTCGGCGATCTCTCCATGGAGGAATTT
>JBBUBG010000057.1:0-3451 GCA_038058345.1 Patescibacteria group bacterium
TCCGCTCGCGTAAAATACATCGAACAAAAAATGGATATTGATAGCGGGAAATAGTCCATTGGCATCATTTTTGTATCAGCGAATCAAATTTAGTATATAAGTTGTGACGATCGTCACGATTTATATACTAATATTGGGCAGAGCTAGCCAGTTTAGGAAATTTGCCAAAAGATTCAAATCTGGTATAATATCCAGACATTATTAAAAAATGGAGGAAGAAATTTTAATCGAGGATATAGAGGCGGAAGGAGAGAACTCCTTTGGGAAAAACTGCGACCAGGCTCTTTTAAAAACTAAGGAAAAATTAAGAGAATGTGAGGAAAAATCACGAGAATATCTCGATGGTTGGCAAAGGGCAAAAGCGGATTATGTAAATTTGAAAAGGGAAAACGAAAGTGATCGAATAAAAATCAGTAGATTCGCAGCAGAAGCACTTCTCCTTGATACGCTCGGAACACTCGACCTTTTCGATCTAGCAATGAGCCAAAAGACATCCTGGGAGAAAGTAGATACGGGCTGGAGGACAGGGATCGAAGCAATTTATTCAAACCTGAAGAGCACCCTGTCAAAGTACGGACTAGTTGAAATTAAAGCGACAGAAGGAGATAAATTTGATCCCAACCTCCATCTTGCGGTAGAATCAAAACCGGCAGAAAACCCCGAATTAGACGAAACGATACAAAAAGTTATCTCAAATGGTTATCAATTAGGAGAGAAAGTTATTAGACCAACAAAAATAATCATATGGCAAAAATCTTAGGAATTGATCTTGGAACAACCTACTCTGCAGTAGCGTTTGTTGAGGGTGGTGAACCAAAAATTATTGAAAATGCAGAAGGATCGAGAACGACCCCGTCTATCGTCGCAATCTCTAGATCAGGAGAACGCTTAGTCGGGATGCTCGCGAAGCGCCAAGCAATAACAAATCCGAAAAATACAATTTTTGGAGTGAAGCGTCTTATGGGACACGGCTTTGATGATCCGTCCACTCAAAAAGATAAGGCAAATGCACCGTATGAAATAGTGCGAAATGAAGATGGGGGTGCCGCTATTAAAATGGCAGACAAGACGTACAGACCCGAAGAAGTTTCTGCGATGATTCTCGCTAAATTGAAAGCCGACGCAGAAGCAAAACTCGGAGAAACAATAACAGAGGCAGTAATTACTGTGCCCGCATACTTCGACGACTCTCAAAGAAAGGCAACAAAAGACGCCGGTGAAATCGCTGGTTTTAAAGTGCGAAGAATTATAAATGAGCCAACAGCAGCGGCTCTTGCGTATGGTTTCAACAAGAAGAAAGACGAGAGGGTTGTTGTCTACGACTTTGGTGGTGGAACATTTGACGTTACGGTCCTTGAAATCGCAGGAGAAACCGCAGAGCAAAGCATCGAAGTTAGATCAACCGACGGAGACTCTCATATGGGAGGCGAAGATATAGACCAAAAAATTATCAAATGGATAACAGCGGAATATAAAAAACAATCAGGAATAGACGTCTCCAAAGATCCTCTCGCCGTTCAGCGACTAAAAGAAGCGGCAGAAAAGACAAAGCACGAGCTATCAACGACCTTTGATTCTGAAATTAATATCCCATTTATTTCGTCAAACGATAATGGGCCTCAACATCTTTTGCTTAAAATGTCCCGAGCCGTTCTCGAAGAAATTGCACGAGAATATGTTGATCGCTCAATTGAGATAACAAAGCGAGCCCTCGAATCGGCTAAAGTTTCTACTAGCGAAATTGACGAGATTATTCTTGTTGGTGGACAGACTAGGATGCCGGCAATCCAAGACGCAGTGCGCAATCTCTTTGGGAAAGAACCCAACCGCTCCATAAATCCGGACGAAGTCGTTGCCCTCGGTGCCGCTATCCAGGCTGGAATTTTACAAGGCGATGTTAAGGATATTCTCCTACTCGACGTTACTCCGCTTTCTCTTGGAATTGAAACTCTCGGAGGAGTAGCCACAAAATTAATCGAAAAGAATACAACTATTCCTGCTTCTAAAAGTCAGATATTTTCTACTGCGGCAGAAAATCAGACCAGCGTCGAGATTCACGTTGTTCAAGGTGAACGTCCAATGACAGCGGACAATAAAACACTCGGAAGATTTACTTTTGAGGGCATTCCTCCAGCACCTCGCGGAGTTCCTCAAATCGAGGTTTCTTTTGACATCGATGCCAACGGAATCTTGAATGTAAAAGCAAAGGATAAAACATCCGGAAAAGAACAGTCTATCAAAATTGAGGCTCAATCAAATCTTTCAAAAGAAGATATTGAACGAATGAAGAAGGATGCGGAAATTTATGCAGCTGATGACAAGAAGAAAAAAGATTCTGCTGAATTAAAAAACGGCGCAGACATTGTAGTTCACACAGCAGAAAAAGCACTCACTGATGCCGGAGAAAAAGTTAGTGATGCTGTCAAAAATGATGTTCGTGAAAAGATCACAAAACTAAAAGAAGTTAAGGAAGGTTCAGATGCTGATTTAATCAGAAAAACAACGGAAGAGCTCTCTAAAAGCATGCAGAAAATCGGTGAAGAGATGGCAAAAACAAATACTACGGCCGATGGAGCAAAAGAAGAAAAACCAAAGGAGGACGAGAACATCAGGGACGCTGGCTTTGAAGACAAAAAGGGAGAGTAGGGATGGTGCATAAGGTGTGTTATAATGCCACAAACATATGGATTACTATGAAATCCTTGGAATTGCTCGGGACGCCTCAAAAGCTGATGTTAAAAAGGCTTTTCGAAAACTAGCCCATCAGCATCATCCAGATAAAGGGGGCGACGAGTCCAAATTCAAAAAAATTAATGAAGCGTATCAAACGCTATCTGATGACTCGCGCCGAAAACAGTACGACTCTTTCGGACATGGAGGCCCACAAGGATTTGATTTTACCGGATACGGAAATGGCGGAGGAGATTCAGGGTTTGATGTAAATGATATTTTCAGACAAGCTGGCTTTAATGGCGGGGGAGATATGGGCGATATTTTTGAGACTTTTTTTGGAGGAGCAACTTCTCGCTCTGGAGCTCGCAAGCCACGAGGACGAGACATCTCAATCGATATAGAACTCTCATTCAATGAAGCCGTCTTTGGAACGGATAGGTCGGTGCTAGTAAATAAAATTGCAACCTGCGATGATTGCGCAGGCAGTGGAGCAAAAAAAGGAACCTCTCTTAAGAAATGTACGCCATGCGGAGGAAAGGGTCGCGTCCAAGAATCTCGGAGATCAATTCTGGGATCAATCGTCCAAGAATCTATCTGCTCAAACTGCAATGGAAGCGGAGAAATCCCGGAAGCAAAATGCTCCGCGTGCGGAGGAGCTGGTGTACTACGAAAAGCAGAGGAAGCGAAAATTCGAATTCCAGCTGGAATTGATAGCAACGAGATGATTCGCCTCACCGGAAAGGGAGAAGCTGTTCCGCGCGGAATTGCTGGGGATTTA
>JBBUBG010000058.1:0-5525 GCA_038058345.1 Patescibacteria group bacterium
TTTGTCTTCCGGTGGTTGCTCACGCCCATCGCACGGACCAGTAATATCAATAAGTGGTATACCCAGAGCATGAGCAATATATATCGGCCCTGTATCAACTGCAATATAAAGAGAAAGGCGTTTAATTAATGATGGTAATTCCGAAAGATTGTAATCATACACTCCATACATTTTATCAGCCATATTAGACTCGATAACAAGCTCATCAATTCTTGGTTTATCTCCAGGCCCTCCAATCACAAGCACAACAGCATTTTTTTCAAGAATAAGGCGCTGGGCTAAAATCTTAAATTTTTCGTCTCCCCATTCTTTGATTTTGTTTCCGGCGGTAATACTGATACCAATAATAGGGTGACCAGATGGCAGGCGAGCAAAAAGCCGGGAGGCTTTTTGCTCGCCTGCCTATGATACAAACACCTCCTTCACAAGACCCTCCGCAAAAATACCAAGTGGCTCCAATAGTCTCAAATAATGACGAGGCAATGAAGTATGATCTCTGTATAAAAATCTATAATTATTAAACCAATCTGTTGCAAACTCTAAAAACAATCTATTTTGACGTATCGTCTTGGCTCTAATTGGAGCACACGAAAAAAGAGAAACGAGATTGTTAAAAGGACTATTAGTGAGCAAGATTACCGCATCGAAATCACGTCTCCTAATAGTGGAGAAAAATCTTAACCGTCCCCAAAAACCTTTATGCGGAATATTGTTAATGTTCAGACGGTGATCAATGCGCGAATTAAACTCGACAATCCCCTCATTTTTTCGAGAAAGCATTAGTGTAATTTCGATATTGGGATCATGTAATTTAAGCTCTCGGAGGACTGGTGTTGCGCAAACCAGATCACCCACCCTGGTCAAAACAGGAACGACCAAAACTCTTTTAACAACACTGCCTTCCTTGATAAACTTTCGGCAACGAACAATCGTTCGTAATATAAAAAAAGGACTAAAAAGCAAACCCCAAAAAAACACAAAATGAAATTTCAGCTGTTCTTTTGTGCTCATATCATCTCGCTAAGTAAAAAATTCACAGTACGCTGACTAGACTGTCCGTCAATTTTATAGCATTCTAGAGTCCTTAATCTTTCTCGCCCTTCTTTATCCAAACTAGGATCTTTGAGATATTTTTCTATCCATAAGATCAAATCATTCTTGCTTTTGACTACTCTAACCCCTCCCACAGAAAGTAATTTAGAAATGTGAGTAAAGTCATATTCAACAACACCGTCCCAATATGTTCTCTCTGTTTTCGAAAAATTGACCATAATAATCGGTTTATCAAAAACTGCCGCATCGATAGCAATGCTCGACGGGCCACAAACGACCACGTCACATAGAGACAAAACGGTGCGAAGTTTTTCGTCGTCTTCTTCCGCCATGTCGCGATCAATCGCACGACCAGAGCCGGTCTCCTTTCCAGGCCTGTCAAAAATCATATTTTTTGGAGGTTTAAAATCCCCTATCGTCACATCGTCATTTGGTGGAAAACGAACCCAGATGTTCGCGTCAAGTGCTGAAAGAATTTCTAAAATATATTGGTCGGCATCATTATTTGGAATACGAAAATCGGCCAAAGGTGCGTAGAAAATTAAAGGTTTCGTTTCGTCAAGGTCGAATTCCTTCAATAAGTCTCCCTTCTTTTTCAAAACAGGATCAATGTATTTGTCGTAATGAGGAACGCCAGTAACAGCGATATCTTTTTCAGGCATATCATGCCACAAAATAGCTTCCCTTTTCAGCTCTTCGCTCTGCACTATCAATTTGTCTGGCAGGGAACGGAGGAAACCCCACTGCGAAAGATTATCCCATGAACGAACCTTACCGAAAACCGAAATGTTTCTTGCCTTTGCTTCCTCTATAAAAACCACATCCTGCTCCAACTGTGTATCAGTTGAAAAAATCATATCTGGCCTTACTTCTTTAAATATTTTTTGAATATGGCGTCTTGAATTAAATTGCTGATCAGCGGTTCGCAAAAAACTCCTGACAGCCTTGAAATGACCCAGCCAAAAAAGAAAAACAGCCGTAGTATAATACAGATGTTTTTTTTCTCTGATAAGTTTTGTCTTGGCTCTTAGTCGCGTGGTTTCAGTATCAAGCATACTTCGACTTAAGCGTTTAAAAAATAAACCGGATTTCGTGTGCACACGCGGAATACTAACCACTGAAACCATTCCTTTCTCAAATCTTTTTTTGAAAAATTCTTTTTTATGCTCCTCTACCACAATCGTAATCTTCATCTCATGGCCTGAAGATAGCAAAATAGGAATAATATCGGTAGATAAAATATTCCTTGAAATTATAGGGTGAAAACAGGTTATAAGTATCTTTCTTTTCATTTCTCTAGCAGTTGCCTACTTGCTCGCAATTCTACTGAAAAAGCCCCAAAAATCAAGTTTAAAATTTTAGCGGTTGACATTCATCAGTTTAGAATTAGTATTACACTCTAGTAACGGAATGGACTCACTTAAAGGGAAACTTATCGTGGTAGTTGGGAGTGGCTCAATTGGACGGCGCCATTTCCAAAATCTAAAAAAATTGGGCTTCACCAATCTCGTTTTTTTGCGCTCAAAAAAAAGTGCGAGCAAGGAACAGCTCGACTTTTTTAAAGTACACTCTCCTCATTTTTTTGAGACAACAAAAGAGGCGGTAACAGCAAAACCCTACGCTGTATTTATCGCCAATCCAACAAGCCTCCATATGGAAAATGCTCTTCTCTTTGCAAAAAGCGGAGCACATCTTTTAATCGAGAAACCGCTATCTCATACAACTAAAAAAATAGATGAACTCTCGGCGATTGCGGAAAAATTGAATCTTACGGTTTCAGTGGGATATCACTTCCGTTTTCATCCGCAAATTAATATTATCAAAAAATTACTCGCTCAAAAAGAAATCGGGCAACCTTATTTTGCAAGATTTTATACTGGAGAATATCTCCCCCTTTGGCACCCATGGGAAGATTATAAAACAAGTTACGCGGGTAAAAATACGCTCGGCGGGGGGGCGCTACTCACACAAAGTCACGACATTGATACGGCCCTTTTCCTATTTGGTGAGCCACAAAGGGCCGTCGGAAATGTAAGCAATAGCGGGACACTTGGTATTGACGCAGAGGATACTGCCGACATGATCGTTAATTTCAACCACAATCTTCTAGCAACTTTTCACATAGACTATTTAACGAATCCACCTAAAAAAACATTGGAAATTTTTGGTACAAAGGGCACAATTGAATGGGATTGTCATACAAACATGTTGGCATTAACAAACAAACAAGGACGACAATCCTTTCCAATAAAAACTAACTTCGAGCGCAACGATCTATTCCTTGATGAACTACGAGATTTCTTCAAAAAAACTCAAGGGAAAAACAATAGCAAAAAAGTAATCAGCGAATCAGAAACAATCATCGCGATGATCGAGGCAGTAAAAAAAGGTAAAAAATACACTCAATAATAATCTATGTCAACACCTCTCCGAAAAGGTTTTAAAAAAATCTCCTCATTAAAAGACAAAAAGGTTCGGAAAAATCTTTCAGTAAAACTGCGAGCAAAAGCACATTCAACACTACGTGCAATTAGAGACGGAACTTCGAGACCGCTTGTGATTGGCGACAAAATAATCAGCAAAGATTCACCTGTATTTATTATCGCAGAGATTGGCGTTAATCATGATGGGAAAGTCGAAATTGCGAAGCGCTTAATAAGTGAGGCAAAAAAAGCTGGAGCAGATGCAGTAAAATTTCAAAAAAGGCATTTAACTGCAACCTATCAAAAAAAATTGCTCGATAATCCAGAGCAATTTGACCAAGCGTTTCATTATCTTATTCCTCTGTTAAAAGAGTTTGAATTTAACGAAGAGGAATATGTAGCAATCAAGGCCCATGCCGACAATGTCGGAATTTTAATATTCGCAACACCTTTTGACGAGCCAAGCGTAGACTTTATCGAATCGATTATTAATCCGCCACTCTATAAAGTAGCCTCTGCAGACCTAACCAATCTTCCACTTCTCGAAAAATTACTTGCTACAAAAAAACCCTTGATTCTTTCGACTGGAATGTCCACGATTGAAGAGATCGTGGAGACGGTTGGTTTCCTAGATAAAAACAAGGCCAACTACGCATTGCTCCATTGCCAAAGCACCTATCCTGCCGGAAATGATACGATCAATCTTTCTTTCATGAAGAGCCTGAAGGATGACTTCGGTGCAATTGTAGGATACTCCGGACATGAGAGAGGCATCGAACCCACGCTTGCTGCGGTTGGGCTGGGGGCAAAAATAGTTGAGCGCCACATCACGCACGATAAAACAGCCCTCGGCCCTGATCACACTGCATCACTAAACCCTGATGAGTTTGCTGAAATGGTTACAAAAATCAGGTCCATAGAAGAGGCACTTGGCACAAGCACGAGGAGAGTCTCTAGGGGTGAGGCAATGAGTCGCCTTACTCTTCGAAAAAGTCTCGTTGCAAATATAGAGATCGAAAAAAATGAAATTTTCACACGGGAGATGATCGCCTCAAAAAGCCCTGGAAATGGAATCTCTCCATTTAGGCTTTACGACCTTATCGGAAGGAAAGCAGCTCGCCTGATTTCCAAGGATGAGCTTTTTACAGAAGAAGACCTCGGTTTTATAAAGCGTATTTTCGAGAATAGTGCACCTCCATCAAATTGGGGCCTAAAGGCTCGTTTCATTGAGATTCCAACATTAAGCTTATTTAAACCAGAACCAAAATTTCTCGAATTCCATCTTAACGACAAAGACCTGGAGTTTTCTTTTCCGGCAAGTGCAAAATATCCATTTGATTTTATTGTTCACGCACCAGAGTACCAAGGCAAGACACATATAGACCTCGCGTCAAACGATGACGCCCTTTGGGAAAATTCAATCCGAGTAATGCAAGCAACTATTAATAAGACAAGGGATGCGAGTAAACATTTTAATTTAAGAAGTAAACCAAAAATTGTTATCCATGTCGGAGGAATGAGTCTCTCTACAAATGTAAATCCTGAAAAATTATTCGATCGAGCAATAACAGCATTCAAGCGTCTCGACGCGACTGATGTTGAACTATTGCCAGAAAATCTTCCCGCATTTGGATGGTTTTTTTCGGGGCTTTGGTATATTAATTTCTTTGGAAATAAGGACGAGATTGTAAGATTTTGCGAGGAACTTAATCTTAAGATGTGTCTTGATCTATCGCATGCATGGCTCTATACTCAGCATGCTAAGGTTGATTATATAGACTATATAAAAACATTGGCTCCTTATACTGCACATCTACACATCGCCGACGGTAGAGGCACGCAAAAAGAAGGGTTGCAAATTGGCGAAGGAGATGTTCCTTTTGATGAAGTATTCGAGCTACTTGAGAAATATTTACCGGATAGAGGAAAAGAAACTTCTTGGGTACCAGAAATCTGGCAAGGTCACATGAACGAATATCACGAATTTAAAATAGCGATCGAGAAGTTAGCGAATTATCAGCTGATTGGAAAAAAATAGTATGAAAAAAA
>JBBUBG010000059.1:0-1157 GCA_038058345.1 Patescibacteria group bacterium
TGACCGCCATACGTATCTCCTGAAAAGTTTTTGTCGCAGGATGTTGTTTTCCTTTTCTAACGAAAGCTGGAACAGCACCCTCGATAATCCGAACTAAGTCAAAAGTTGACTCAATTTTTGCTTTTCTCCTGGCCTCTAAAATTGCATTCACGATTCGCTCAGAAAATTTTTCTTCTCCATAATTTTTCAAAATTAAGAGTAAATTCTCTCGCTCAAATGTGTTTACAATATCGTAAGCAGTCAATGCCTCATCCGGAGACGACTCTCTGTAACTCATCGAAAGTGGTTCGTCTCGCAAAAAAGAAAATCCCCTACCTGATTGTTCTAACTGATCCGATGAGAATCCAAGATCAAACAGGCACGCGTCAAGCGAAGAAACTCCTTCTTTCGCGAGAATTGAATCCAGATCTCGATAGCTACCTGCGATAAAACTTTTTTTGCAAAGAGCCGACTGCAAGGCATGTTTTGTGCGCTCGAGAGCCGAAATATCAAGGTCAACTCCGATATAGTGGCCCCCAGGACCAATCTTCTCGCAAATTAATCTCGCATGTCCTCCCCCGCCAGCAGTGCCGTCAAAAACGACCATGCCCTCCCCAAGGTGAAGCCCATCAATAGTCTCTTGTAAGAGAGCCGGAACATGGACTGTAGTGAGATTCATGGAATTAGGAGATTAAATTACGCCGATAGTGCCAAGTTTTTCAGCAAGCGAATCGGCTTCACGAGCAACTTTCCCTTTGTATTCACTCCAGCGAGTTTCTTCCCAAATTTCTATTCTTGAGTGAACGCCTGTCACGACAACTTTCTCGCCGAGCGAGGCGTACTCTTTCAAAAAATCTGGAACAAGAATGCGTCCTGCGGAATCAACGTCGGTTTCAACGGCACCTGCGAGCATGAACCTACTAAAACTTCTTTGCTCGGAGGATCCGATAGATAGCGACGACAACCGCGAAGCAATCTCTTCCCATCCGCTAACAGTAAACACAAAAAGGCAGTTATCTAACCCATGTGTTATAACCACCTTCTTTCCAATCTCTTTCCTAAATTTTGAGGGAAGCGCAAGCCGCTTCTTGTCATCTAATGTGTGAAAATATTGACCGATTAGCATAATTTTCGTTTCCCCCACTTCTTCCCACTACCACTTCAGTATATGACACTTC
>JBBUBG010000060.1:0-2173 GCA_038058345.1 Patescibacteria group bacterium
CTGCTCCATTCTCGCGATTTTATTGAAGCGTGGGAAAAGAATTTCAAGAATATTATCTTCGCGACAGCGCTTTCTTTTGAGGTTTCGACTGGGGTCACTCCAGATTCTGAAATTAGTTTGGAGAAATTTGTAAAAGAGATGGCAACTTATTATAACGTTGAGCATCTCGAGGGCGATGGCGGTAAAGATGAATTTGTGTCTAAACTCGCAGAATTTCAGCGGGAGATGATTAATCAGTCTTCACATTAAAATAATTATTATGCAAAACGACTTTGTGTTACAAAATTTAAAAATGAAGGCGAACGATCTTTCCGAGAGAATTACAAAGATTGGAAATTCTTTTGATAAGGATATGGATGGTAAATTTAAAGAGATGGAGGAGGATCTGGCGTCTATCGAGAGAAAACCAGTGGAGGAGGAGATTGATCTTGCGCTCGAAGAGTTAGAGAGAGAAAGTAAAGAATTGACGCTTAAATTGTTGGTGGAGACGGAATAAGAGTTATGAATTTCGAGAGTGCCTATGTTTTGACGATGCTCGGGGAGTGGAATGTTATCGTGCCTCTTTTTTTGGTGCTTGGGTATTTTTGGGTGAGATATGGGGGGGAAAGAGGGCGCGCGCAAGCGCGCGCCCTCCTCGTTTCGATTACCTCAACTCAAATCTTTGTGCACCTTGTGAAATATCTCGTTGCCCGCCCAAGGCCAGCTCTGGGTTTGATTGATGAATCTGGTTTTTCATTTCCATCCGGCCATGCTGCGATTGCGGTTGCCTTTTGGGGCCTTGCCTGTCTGTTCTTGTATCAGAAAATCAGGAAGCCATTTTATAAATTCATTTTTATTGTCCTTTCAGTGATGATCGTTGCTGGAATAGGTCTTTCCCGTCTTTATTTTGTCGTCCATTACCCATCTGATGTTATCGCTGGATATTTATTTGGCCTTGCGTGTGCGTCTGCCTCTTATTTTTATTATTTGAAATCACAAAAGGCTTAAATTAGACGCTCCTTTTGCTAGAAAATTTTACATCTTCATTCTTCTGTATTCGGTTTTTTTATAAACCCTTATTTTTGATTTAGTTGTGGTTATCCACAGGGATTTATTTTTTGTTAGAGGAGTAAAATAGGTGGACTACTAATTTAGACTACCCAACCAGTATGATGAAAGTTGTAAAAAAAGAGGAAAAAAAGATTGCTTCAGCGGGTAAGGAGATAAGGAAACGTAACGGTACTTTAGTGCCTTTTGAGATTGAGCGTATTGAATCTGCTATTTGGAAAGCGATGCGAGCCTCGGAAGAGGTTTCTGAAGCAGAGGCCTTAATTGCCTCAAAAAAAGTTGCCAAGCATGTGCTTGTGCATGTTACCGAAAAGAGAAAAGCGGATAAGGCTTACATTCCATCGGTCGAGGAAGTTCAGGATATGGTTGAGCAGGCTCTTATCTCTGAAAATTATGGTATCACAGCAAAGGCGTATATTTTGTACAGAGAAAAACGTTCAGAACTCCGTCTTGAACAAGGGTCCGTGCCCGAGCATATTAAAAAACTTGTTCACGAGAGTAAGCAGTATTTCAAGAATCCTCTAGGAGAATTTCTTTTTTATCGTACGTATGCAAGATGGGTTGAGGATGAGGGTCGTCGCGAAACATGGATTGAAACGATTGATCGCTACATGAATTTTATGCGCGAGAACTTGGGTTCTAAATTAAAAGATGGAGAGTATAAGGAGCTTCGCGAGGCTATTCTAAAACAAGAAGTGATGCCATCAATGCGACTTTTGCAGTTTGCAGGTAAGGCCGCTCGATCGACAAATGTTTGTGCCTATAACTGTTCATTCATTGCTCCATCAAAGTTTCGTGATTTTGCGGAGATTATGTATATCTCGATGTGTGGAACTGGCGTAGGTTGGTCGGTTGAAAGTCGAAATATTCAGTCTCTTCCACAGATTAAACGTCAGACAGGAAAGATGTTATCAGTAAATGTTATTCACGATAGCAAGGAAGGTTGGTGCGATTCGCTTATTTTAGGCATGAACACATGGGCACAAGGGAACGATATAAAATTCGATTTTTCAAAGTTGCGACCTGCGGGAGCTCGCCTTGCAACTATGGTAGGGAAAAGTTCCGGGCCGGAACCACTTCGCGCGCTTCTTGATTTTACCCGAGAGAGAATGATTCGCCGACAGGG
>JBBUBG010000061.1:0-8515 GCA_038058345.1 Patescibacteria group bacterium
TAATTGAATTTGAGGAGAGTGTTTTAAGGATTTCCGGTACTACAGATTTTATATACTCGGCACTACCTTTTTCCTGTAGTAACAATGGAAAAGTAACGGCAATATCCGCACCAAATGAGGAACGATCAATATATTTAATTTCAGCGCCCTTCAGAGCGATTCCAGATGCCAATTTCATAAAAGCAGTATAGCAAATTTTCACTTTATGTGAGATTGACTTAAGCAAGATGATATAGTACAAATAGATTGGAACAGTAACCCCACCACTAGCCCATCGGAGGAAAACTTGCATCCGAAATGCACAAGCATAGAAGTTTTTATTGACAGAGCGAGATCTATCAAAGACCAGCTCAATTTGGGGGACAGGGCGCGGATTCACTTCGACGAGGAGGACGAGCACCCTCATTTCCTTGAGGGGACCTTGGTCGGAATCGAATCACGATTCCGGAAAAAAATTACCATATTCGGTAAAGTCCGAACCTTCAACGGCTCGGTTCTTTCCCAGCCCACTATCTACATTGATCCCGAAGAAAATGGTTTTTCGCACATCGAGCCAATCAAAAGGGCCGAGGTAACCATGTTTCCAAGGGGTTTTCGGGGGAGAAACATTTTGCCCGTACGAAAAGGGAACAAGGTGATGGTCTACCTTTGTGGTGGAAAGGTTGGGGTCCAGAGATTCGAGGGAAAGGTGCTCACTGTTCGAGAAAACAGGATTGTTTTTCTCGAAAAAGTGCGACTTGTAGAATCGAACGAGTCCTCAATCGAACAGCCCAGTACCTTAGAAATTGACACGATGCTTCCGCATTTCGTCCACTTTGAATCTCTAGAGGAGTAGCTCCTCGCGTGCCCCGCATCTGCTTTTGCAGGTGCGGGGCATTAATCTATATTTTTATCGAATCAAGTATTCCCAGAGCCTCTTCCGCATTTCTACATCCCATTAATTTCGAGCGGAGATCCACAGCTCCATCAAAGCCAGAAATATATATCTTAAAAAACTTTTTCATTAACGCAAAAGATTTTGGATGAAAGCTCGACTCTTTTCTGATTTCAGAATCGAGACTGTAATATTTTTGAAATAAAGAGAGGTGGAGACGAAGCATTGCAAATTTCTCTTCCTGCGACGGAAAGCGATCTGCAAAAACAAGTGGGTTATGAAAAATAGCGCGACCAAGCATAACTCCATCAACTCCAAATTTCTCCACTTTTTCCATTGCGCTTTTTAAATCCAAAACATCGCCATTGCCTACAATTTTTACCCCTGTTCCCTTCGCAAGATTCACAGCTTTTTCTATTTCGTCCCAGTGGACAGGAGCTTTAGACATTTCTTTTGCAGTACGGCCATGAACTGTTATCACAGCAGGTTCCTGCTCGAGCAATAAGCTGATCCATCTTTCTGTTTCGATTTTCTTATTTCCTATTCTTGTTTTTATTGAAACAGGAAGCACTAGGCCAGTTTCTTGAAAAACTTTTTCGGTTGTATTTTTTACCTCTTTTATAATTTGGACGGCGAGATCGGGGTTATCAATCAAGGCCGCACACGACCCCTGCTTCATGATATTAGAATCTGGACAACCCATATTTATATCAACTCCGTCAAATCCGCGACTCGCAATAATTTCAATCGCGTTTGCATAATTCTTTGGATTTGCCCCAAAGATCTGCGCCACAACAGGATGTTCACTCTCGCTAAATAATAAATCCCGCATTAGCTTTTCTTTCGCAATAGAAGCAAGCCCATCAGCAGAAACAAATTCTGTATAGGTAACATCAGGCTTAGCAAACACCGAAAGTACAGAGCGAAAAACCGCATCTGTGACATCGTACATAGGCGCAAGCACAAAAAATGGCTTTGCCAACTTATCCCAAAAATTAGAATTCATCGTAAAATATTGAATCAATACGTCCCCTCAGAAGTTTATGCGACTCAAAAATTTGCCTAAAATGTGCAATGTTTGTTCCTAAAATAAACTCAACATTCCCTGTGTGTAGGTATGGATCAATCATTAAAATTAAATCAAATCCAAAATTCTTGCATGCATAATAAAGGCTAGCGAATTGATCAAAATATAAAATAACCGAACCATCAAGTGCAGCCTCGCTCAAAATTTGCTCAATTACTATTTTTAATTCATCGGCGGTTCTTGATCTCATAATTCCAGAAACATCTAGCGAGACAAGGCGCATATGCTGGATGGGAAGACTCACAATATACTTCTCTAAATGTTCTGAAAAAGTAGCAACGGCATGACGAGAAATTTCAAGACTTTCTGAAACTAGCAAAACCGATCGATTGTTGTTCCTGTCAAAATGCTCTTCAATTTCGTCAGACAACTCTGATTTTACTGGGGTAAAACGAACAAGATACTTATTAATTATTGGCATGGGTCTGTGGGCCCACGACTTAGCAAGTCCTGGAAGTTTTCCAAAAGTTTTTTTGTCCCAGAGTTTTAGGGATTGAGAATATGCATGTAGTGATGGAAAATTTACGAGAACTTCTGCGTCAGAAAGATGCTTGAGTGTATCACCAGCAAAGGCATCCAGCATCATGACGACCAGTGTTGATCCAAGGACAATCATAATCCACGCGGAAACAATTTTTCCATAAGAAACAATACTACCATTAAGATACAGCACTGCCACGAGTCCAAAAAACACCAGAATAATTTTCAAAAGCGCGAGAATAGCTACTCGCCTTTCTGCATAAGGAAACAGTTTTTCAATCCTTTTAAGCTGATTTATATAGTTCATAGAAAAAGTAGTAAAACTCCAAGTATCATCAGAAACACTGCGGTAATCGGAAGAAGTACCCAGAGGCTAAAAATTAGCGGCCCTGAAAAAATCAAAAGCAAAATTACACAAACCGAAATAATAAGTAAAATTATTCTAGATATAATTCCCATAAATCTTAATATGAATTTAAATAATAGATGAGCAATTTTTCTCGTAGCCTCTGCGTCCTCCCTTAGTAGGTCTTCAGCTCCAAGAGGATACCATAATTTTTCCATAAGTATCGGAACGGAAAAAAAGTGGTAAGCAAACCATATAATATCTTTCCAGATGCGCACAACAGATTTAACTCCATCTGAATAGTGCCAGCGCAGATAACTTATTATTAAGCTAAATGTTTTCACCTCTATATTATAGGTCAAAATGCTTCATCATCAACAAATTTCGGTCGGAAAAATTCATCCAAACGAATCGGCACCTCTAAATATGTGTTTATTTTACCATTTTCAAGCTCTACTGCGAGGGCCATTCCTTCCATTGTTTCTTTAGAAAAAGCTTGATCAAAAATGAAGTTGCCTAGACTATATGCAATTAGGCCTCCGTTATATTCTTCCACTTTCTCAACAACGTGGGGATGGGTACCCACTACAATTTTAGCGCCTGCGTCCACAGTCGCGCGAGCAAGAGATTTCTGTCTTTCTGTTGGCTCCTTAAAATATTCTTCGCCAAAATGAAGAGACACCACCAGTACGTCTGAAGAGCTTGCAGTCTTACGCACTAGATCTAGAAATTTAGGATCTTTTGCTGAAAGCATTATCGGCACAGAATCCTCGTTTGAAGTCGCGAGCCATTCTGGACCAACATCACTCGCGGCAAGGAATGCTATCTTGCTCCCATTTCTTTCTAATATTTTTGGAGCGAAGACTTCTTCTTTGCTTCGACCTGCGCCAGCCATCAAAATTCCTTCTTTTTCCCCACGATCAATTGTGTCGAGAAATGCCCCTCGACCATAATCCCCAACATGATTATTCGCAAAGGAGAGAACATCAAATCCAGCAGACCGAAGCGCACCCATGGCTTTAGGATCCATGCGGAATGAATATAAATTGCCAAGATCATATCCTTTATCGGAGACAGGCCCTTCTAAATTTCCAACAGTGATCGCTGGTGTTTTTAAAAAATACGAATATCCAAAAAGATAGTTAAAGTCTCCTGCCCCGTTTTTTTTCACAGAGCTTTCGACGGCACGATCCATCATTATATCGCCGACGAATAGCATGGAAACTTTTTTGTTTTCGGCAAGAACTGCCCCCGATCCCATCCTCGCCAAAGAGTATGCCTCACCAGGGCCACCTACTCGATATAGGTCTTTCTCTACAAGTGCCGTGAGTTTTAAAATATCCTCATATCTTGCCCTCGATCGAAGCACAATCACTGCGATATTTTTTTTGGAAAATTCATCAAGAGGTAACGCAAACAAAGATACCGCGGTCTGCCCTGCTTCTGGAATATATCCGATCTTGCCCCCAATATATCGCGAATCTTTTGTCCTAATAAAACGATTCTGATTTATGATTGAACCCTGATTAGTAAGTTTTGTAATATCCAAAACAGCAGATCTTTCTTCTCTCAAAAATTTTGCAAACTCAAAAAGATCTTCTGCGCTAGAAACATTTGATGGTGAGAGGCCAGACGGATCGCGAAATTTCGTAGACAAAAGCCCCAATCTTTTTGCGAGTAGGTTCATTTCTGAAATAAAACCGCTCGAGCTTGTTGCATGTGCAATCTTGTCTGCTGCTGTGTTGCTCGACTGAAGAAGGAGCGGATAAAAAAGTTTTTCGACAGGCAATTTCTCCTCCACCGCGACAACTGTAGTAAAAAGTTTTGAAACAGAAGCTATCGGAAATATCGCCTTGCTATTCTTTTCTGCAATTATTTCACCAGTATCCAAATCTCCAACCAGATAGCTCTCCGCAGTTATTCCACTCGTCTTATATTCAAACGCATCGCCGTAATTAGCCTCATCTCCTCCATATTTAGGCGCCGAAAGAATAAAATTACCTTGGTCAACGACTATTACAGGAAGGTTCAGTTCCGCGAAATCAAAAAAGGTCTTTGCGTCGGAAGGAGAAAGCTCAATTGAGGAAACCTCTCCTTCGGACTTGCCGTGAACGAAGGCATTTCCGTAAATCTGAACCGCATCAGAAATTGCCCCTTTCGCAAATGGAGAATTATGAACGGATTCTTTTCTGGCTATCTCATACTTCCCAGATTCAATTTGCCAAGGAGAATTTCTTTCTGGAATTTTCAAAATTGGAAGGGTGCTTTTAAGTTCGCCACCATCGTATAAAAATATTTTTCTGCTTTCCAAGTCGATTTTCGCAAATTGTCGATCACCTTCCGGGAATAAAATGAGCTGACCATCAATTACCCGTGCACGATACGAGAGATTTAATGGTTCTGGTGTTATTGATGTAGCGCTTACTTCTGGTGGAACTTCTCCGCGAAGGATAACTACATGGGACCCTACCCAAACCAGAAGATACGAAAGTGAAACACCTAAAAATAGAGCCGAAAATATCGACACCAGATGCCCCAGAATTGAATGTCTATTTTTCATCAGTGAATCGATAATACACTTTTTTCCCAAATCTCAAATCTATATATTCTAATTTTGACCGGATTAACCTGGCGCGAAATAGAGAATCAGAAAAAATCGTCTCTACTCGAGAAAGAATCTTTTCCAGAGACACGTCCTTTGAATAAATGATTCTCGCCGACTTAAACTGTACCTCAAAATCCCCGTCACCCTTATTCATGATCCGAGGCTCATCATCGCCAACCCAAATTTTTGATAAATCCTTAACTTTCTTGCTGAAATCAACTAATTCATCTGCATCAATCCCCCATGAGACTGATTTGAATGTTGGATCGGCCTCATAGCCTCCAACAAAAACCGGATAAGGCGACCTTGAAAATATCGGCGATTTTTTATAAATTATTCCATCTTGATCAGCAAGGTAACACTCCACAGAAACAGTTCGACACCAAATATATTTAGGGCTTCTTTCTTTTACGATAATACTCAAGTTATTATCGGCAGGATTAAGATCAACCGCAATAGACTTAATTTCCGGGAACGATTTTGAAATTGATGCAATAATATTCGCTTTATCATAAAAAAACGCACTAGCTTTTGGAATTATAAAATAATAGTTGCCAGAAATTATTTCCCTAACTGGCTTCTCGATAAAATCCTTCGGGATAGTCTTCACTCCGTCCACTGTAATTGCATCAATCAAAAACCGCTCTTGTCGTATAAAATATATAAGCACAAGAAATATTAAAACGACCAAAGCAAAGAAAAACAACATCTTCTTTTTTAAAGATGATATCTTGGTTTTTTTTACAATCTGTTTTACTGCAAAAAGTTGTCTTCTTTTGACTTGAGCCACTGTGGCTATATTTTAGCGCGCAATCACCTCTTTGCCCATAAAAGGACGCAGGACTTCGGGGATAACAACTGATCCATCTGCTTGCTGATAATTTTCAATAATCGCGGCCAAGATGCGCGGAGTTGCGAGTGCTGTGTTATTTAAGGAGTAGGCAAAGCGTAATTTCCCTTCGCTATCCTTATATCGGATGTTTAATCTTCTGGTCTGGAAATCATGAAAATACGAGGAAGAGTGCGTCTCGCGATATTTATTTTCTGAAGGCATCCAAGTTTCAATGTCATATTGTTTGACATGCTTCAATCCCAAATCCCCTCCACAATTTGCAACAACACGATATGGAAGTTTCAAATTCTTCAAAAGATTTTCAGAATTTGCAGTTATCTCCTCGTGAAGGCGAACAGATTCTGCATGGTCAGCTTTCGCAAGAATAACTTGTTCTACTTTATAAAATTCATGTACACGAATAAGTCCTTTCGTATCCTTTCCATGACTTCCTGCCTCTCTTCTGAAACATGGAGAAAATGCAACGAATTTAATTGGCAAAGCATCTAATTCCAAAACCTCATCTGCGAAATATGCGGTAACGGGAACTTCGGCTGTTCCAGAAAGGAAATCTCCATCTTGAGTTTTGTATAGATCATCTTCACCTTGTGGCAAATGTCCAGACCCGAGGAATGGCGCTCGAGAAACTAGCGACGGAGCAAGTAGTGGAGTAAATCCATTTTTGATCATCTCACTTGTTGCGTATTGCCAGATTGCGAACGAAAGTGAAACTGCTTCGTTTTTCAAAAAATATCCGCGAAATCCTGCGACTTTTACGCCTCTTTCGAAATCCGCGAGAGAAAGTGCGTTCATTAAATCGACATGAGACTTTGGCTCAAAATCAAAAACGGTCTTTTCACCAACAACTTTCACTTCCAAGTTGTCATCCTCGGTTTTTCCTTCCGGCACAGAGATATCCGGAACATTTGGAACAGAGACCATAAGCATCTGCCACTTTGTGATAACAACTTTCAACTCTTCTTCCTTCTTCCGAAGACCCTCTTTGAGAATTTTCATCTGATCAATTATCTCGTCCCGAGTTTGCCCTGTCGCGGCGGCAATATCGTTATTCATTCGATTTTGACGCGAACGCCTATCCTCAACCTCAGAAAGAAGTTGCAATCTCTCTGCGTCATAGGAAAGAAGTTCGTCAACGTTGAACTTGATATTTTTCTTCCTTACGGCGTCCTTAATAATATCTGGGTTTTCTCTGATGAATTTTATGTCTAACATGATATTGGATTGTACCAGAGCTTGAGATAAATCTCAAAAGGAAGAGCTCGTGCTATAATTTTTCGAGATATGAAATTGCCGCCACTTTTAGATGAGATCCCTGACAAGCCAATAAGTCTAAACATCGAGGGAGAATTACCAGATCCTGAAATATTCACATATTTAACAGTGGTGGGCTCCAGACATCCTACGAACTATGGAATTGAAAGTTGTCGGACACTAATCTCCGGACTTGCAGGATTACCAATTGTTATAGTCTCCGGACTTGCCGTCGTGATAGACTCTTGTGCACATAAATCAGCACTAGAATTTGGACTGCCCACTGTTGCAGTCCATGGCTCTGGACTTGATCGATCTGTTTTATATCCACAGACAAACATCCCGCTTGCGGAAGAGATTTTAAAATCAGGCGGAGCTCTTCTTTCCGAATTCGACAGAAATGCTAGTTCCATGAAATACATGTTTCCTGCCAGGAATAGAATAATGGCGGGAATGAGCAAGGCAGTTCTGGTGATTGAAGCCGGCAAGAAATCTGGAACTCTAATTACAGCCCGCCTAGCACTAGATTACAATCGAGATGTTTATGTAGTCCCAGGCTCTATTTTTTCAGACACTTCGGCCGGTTCAAATTGGCTCATTTCACAAGGCGCTGGTATTGTAACTGGAGTAGACGGATTGCGAGATCTACTAGGGTTCGCGGGGCGTATGCCGAAGGAATACGCCCCGCCAGCCTCTAAAGAGGAATCCATCGTCCTTGATATGCTCTCTGAACCGAGGCAAAAAGATGAGATACTTAGAAGACTCGGCCTCCCGGCTCATATTGGAATATCCCTTATTGCATCAATGGAAATTAAGGGTTTAATTACCGAAAGGATGGGCCTGATTCGAAGATTAGACTAGGACCTAATTAAAAAGAAATTTGCCAAATGTTTAAAAATGTAGTATTGATATATAAACAATGTCTAAACTTTTAATTGTAGAATCCCCATCCAAGGCCAAAACAATTGGTAAATATCTTGGAAGCGACTTCGTTGTGCGCGCCTCTGTTGGACATGTTC
>JBBUBG010000062.1:0-13231 GCA_038058345.1 Patescibacteria group bacterium
AAACGGGAAAGGCAGTTTCGTATTCTAGAATCTAGGGAGCCGTGTATCATTGGATTGTGGTATAATCAAACTATGAATAATTTTGATTTTTTTGTGTTTTTGTTAGCGATATCAAAACTTGTTGCTTCTGCAAAAGAGTTAAGCTTAATTAAAAATTTTGATCAAAATAGTGAATCAAAAAGATATGTAAAATATGTGCTTAGGTGGGCATAATCTTGTTTTCTCTGAAACCCGCAATTTATAGAAAATTGCCCAAAAAGCCTTATTTTGCAACAAAATCTCATTTGCTTATAAAAACGCCATACAGTATGAATTTTGGGAGTGTATTTTTGCGCGCGAATGGATGTTCTCGCTGATTTTTGCTAAAATGAGTTCTAGTCTCGTTTAAGAGGTACTTCAAGGTTAAAGAAAACGCTTTTAGGATGTGCTATAATGGGGCCATAAATTAAATAATTTTGACTTTTAAATACCTATTCTGTATACTATACTTGTGAATTACTCAAGAACAATATCTAATTCTCTTTTCGAAAATATTGGTAAAAAGCCCATATTGACTCTTTTTGGAGCACGGCAAGTAGGGAAAACAACTCTTACAAAGGAGATCGCCAAGAGATTTTTGACCCCACTCTATTTGGTGGGGGATGACCCGAAAGACGTCGCTCTTCTTGAGGGTAGGTCTGCATTAGAGCTTGCGGAGCTCGTACGGGGGCATGATTTGGTGGTTATAGATGAAGCCCAGAGAATTAAAAATATCGGCATTGTTTTGAAGCTTATTGCTGACACCGTGGAGGACGCCAAAGTCATTGCCACAGGGTCGTCCGCTTTCGAGTTGGCGAATAAATTGAGCGAACCGCTCACCGGAAGGAACAGAAAGTTTTTCCTGTACCCACTTTCTTTAAGCGAGGTTGTCCATGCCTATTCTAAAATCAATGTTGAAAAACAGATCGAGGAGTATTTGACCTTTGGTATGTACCCACAGATTGTAGCTGGTGGTGGTAGAGACGAAAAGATGCGTCTAGTAAGGGAACTTACGGGGGACTATCTTTTCAAGGATCTATTTCTTTTTGGAGATATCCGCAACTCTTTCGCCTTTGAAAAACTGGTTAAACTTCTTGCGCTTCGCATCGGAAGTGAGATTTCCTATTCTGAATTGGCGAAGGAAGTCGGGGTCAGTCGTGATACTATCTGGAGTTATGTCACGTTACTTGAGCAGTCTTATATTGTATTCCGCCTTACTCCCCTTTATACAAACAAAACGAAAGAGATCAATAAAAGTCATAAAATATATTTTTATGACGTTGGTATCCGCAACGCACTTGTGGGTAATTTTGACGGATTTGATTTGAGGGGAGACAAGGGGGCGGTTTTTGAAAATTTCTTTATTGCGGAAAAAATAAAAGAGCGGGCATACACGGAGCGTTCTACAGAGCCTCATTTTTGGAGAAACAGGGCGGGTGCCGAGGTCGATTTTGTCGAATCAACACCTGTGAACGATCAAATATTCGCATATGAATGCAAGTGGAAAGAAAAATCGACCGCACCGCTTTCTTTTCGGACGCTCTATCCTCATGCTAAGTTTGAGAGTATTACGAAGGAAAATATAGTCGAGCATTTTTTAAGGAATTAGTGATGACCCCCTTGAATTTTCATCTCCTAAAAGATATATAGTGGCTCATGACAGAAACTAGTGCAGAAATTGATATAAAGATAGCTTCGCTTGAGGCGGAGATGATGGATCCAAATTTTTGGGCTGATAAGGCGCGAGCGCAAAATGTTATAAAGGAAATTCAGGATTTGAAAGATAAAAAAGAAGGGGTTGGCAGATTTGATCGTGAGCCTGCTATTGTCACTATTTTTGCTGGAGCGGGTGGAGACGATGCTGAAGATTTTGGAGCGATGCTCGCTAGAATGTATCTCCGCTATGCCGAAAAATCTGGTTCTGGAGTAATCGTTCTTCATAAAAATGAAAATGATCATGGTGGAATCAGGAATTTTACTTTTGAGATTTCCGCGAAGGGCTCCTATGGTCGATTGAAAAATGAGTCAGGTGTTCACCGCCTTGTTCGCGTTTCGCCCTTTTCTTCAAAACAGTTGCGTCACACCTCTTTTTGTATGGTTGAAGTGATTCCAAAATTTCCCAAAACAGAGAAGCTGGAAATTCCGGAGAATGAGTTGAAGGTGGATTTTGCGAGGTCTGGTGGGCCTGGTGGGCAGAATGTCAATAAACGTGAGACTGCGGTTCGTGTTGTGCATATCCCTACTGGTTTATCGGTGCATTCAAGCGAAGAAAGATCACAGCTCGCCAATCGAGATCGCGCGATGGAGATTCTTCGTGCTAAACTATTTAAGAAGAGGGAGGAGGATCGTCTTGCCGAGGAAAGTGGTATGCAGATTTCGAAAACGACCTCGGCAGAATGGGGAAGTCAGATTCGCTCTTATGTGATGCATCCGTACAAGATGGTGAAGGACCATAGAACAGGTGTGATAGTTAACGACGTTGAGGGTGTACTCGATGGCGAGCTTGAGCCGTTCATAGAAGCAGAGTGGAATCTGAAAGATTTTGAGAAGACAAAAATAAAAGAGACAGAAGAGGAGATTTCAGATTAAATATGGAAAAAACAGATTCAATAATCTTATTTGACCAAAAAGAAGTTCGTCGTTTTTATGATGAGGAGAAAGAAACTTGGTATTTTTCTATTATTGATGTGATTGAAATATTGACCGATTCAACTATACCAAAACGATATTGGAGTGATTTAAAGAGTAAGCTAAAAAATGAGGGCAGTGAAGTGTACGAAAAAATCGTACAGTTGAAAATGATTGCTCCAGATGGAAAACAAAGAGAAACAGATTCTTTTTCTACAGAAGATCTGCTTCGTGTGATCCAGTCTATTCCTTCCCCAAAAGCAGAACCGTTTAAATTATGGCTTGCGAAAGTTGGGTATGAATGGATAGAAGAAACAGAAGATCCCGAGCTTGCCCTTGATAGAGCAATGAAAACATACTTGCGGAAGGGGTATTCAAAAGAGTGGATAAATCAACGATTGAAAAGCATAGAAGTGCGTAAAGAATTGACGGATGAATGGCAAGAGCGGGAGATGAAAGAAGGATTGGAATTTGCGATATTAACAGATGAGATCACAAGGGCATGGGCAGATAGAAGTGTGAAAGATTATAAAAAATTTAAGGGACTTAAGAAAGAAAATTTGAGAGATAATATGACCAATCTAGAGTTGGTGTTAAATATGCTCGCAGAGGCTTCAACAACTGAGATATCTAAGAAGAAAAAGCCGAAAGGCTTGGAAAGTAATAAGCAGGTTGCCAGAGCTGGAGGATTTGCTGCAAGAAAGGCAAGACTCGAGATAGAAAAACAGACAGGTGAAAGTATAATAACTGGTAAGAATGCTAAAATCCTGAAGAGACTACGGTAAGAGATAAAGATGGTTGTGATAAAAATAAATTCATGAGTAAACTATTTTTTGATCATGTATATGTTTCTGTCCAGAATATGGATAGAGCCGTAAACTTTTATGAGATGCTTTTGGGGAAGGATGCTATCTTGGTTTAATTAACCCAGATATTATTAGTAACGAGAGGAAGATTGGAAATAATTCGGTTCCAGTTTTCGCTACGGATGACGTTGATGATATCTATAAAAAAGTAAAAGACGTTAATATTAAAATCGTTCACGAGCTAGAAATCTTAAAATACACGGATTATTTCTATAGGACTTTTTTATGTGAGGATACGGAGGGAAATCTTATTGAAATTGCTCAGTATCGGTCTTAGATTAGCTTACTGCGCAAGACTCGGTTTGGCTGTTTTTGGTGAATCACTGTATACTATTAGCGGATTCATCATTATCTACTTGGAAAATGTTTCAAAGAGATATCCGAATAGCACCATTGCGTTGTTCTGCACAGGGTAGTCTTGTGTGCAGACTTAAAATTAGACGCAGAAAAAAGTTTATAAACTATGATTGTTTTTGATAAAGTTTCCAAAATTTATAGCGACGAATCTGTGGCGCTTGATAACGTCTCTTTTCCCGTTGAGCAAGGAGAATTTATTTCAATTGTCGGACACTCTGGCGCGGGAAAAACCACACTATTAAAACTTTTACTTGCAGAGGATGTGCCGACCTCTGGTTCTGTTTTTTTTGATTCGACAAATGTACATGCTCTTCGCAAGCGTGGGCTCCACAATCTTCGTCGTCGTATTGGGACCATCTTTCAAGACTTTCGTTTATTGCCCGGGAAAAATGCATATGAAAATATTGCCTTTGCAATGGAAGCTGTTGGAAAAACAGATGAAGAGATTGCGGCTAATGTTCCGGAGGTGCTTTCATTGGTCGGGCTTGAAAAAAAATTCTGGAATTTCCCAAGCGAACTTTCCGGGGGAGAGAAACAGCGTTTGGCTATCGCTCGGGCAATTATTAACCAGCCGGAAGTCATAATCGCTGATGAGCCTACAGGAAATCTAGATCCGATAAATACATATGAGATCGTTCAGATTTTAAAAAAAATAAATGAGCTTGGAACGACGGTTATTTTGACCACCCATAATAAGGGGGTGATAGATTCTCTTGGTAAGCGCGTCATCACTCTCGACAAAGGGAAGTTAGTGCGGGATGATAAGGAGGGCCGATACATCTTGTAATTTATGATAAAATACCCATCTACTTTGTTGCCTTCGTCGCGAAAACTCTCAATGTACTGTGTCGTACATCTCGAATTTTCGCTCCTCGGCGCCTCGTATATGGGCATTTTTTATCATAAATTAAACAGCATATGTTTTGGGTCAAATTAAAAAGAATAAGCAAAGCGGCACTTCTCAATTTTTCTCGAAATGGGGTTGTTTCACTCACTTCGCTTTTGGTGATGTCCTCTGCCCTTTTTGTTTTCTCGTCGCTTATCATGGGCGGAGCTATTTTGCGCTCATCCCTTGATGCGGTTAGAGACAAGGTTGATATAAATGTTTATTTTCGAATAGACGCACCAGAGGCCGGAGTTCTTGCTCTTGCTGATAATTTAAAAAAACTGCCAGAAGTAAAAGAGATCCAATATGTTTCGCGTGAGCAGGCCCTAATTGATTTTCGCGCTCGTCACGCAGACAATTCTCTGATCACACAATCCCTAAAGGAGATTGGAAGCAATCCTCTCGGAGCGTCACTTAATATAAAAGCAAAAGAGCCATCTCAATATGAATCTATTTCTAAATTTTTAGAGAGTGATGCTGCTCTTGGAACTGGGGGGCTTTCGATTGTTGAAAAAGTAAATTACCGTGAAAATAAAGTTGTCATCGAACGTCTCTCAAACATAATTGATTCTGCTCAAACGCTTGGCGTGATCGTAGCACTCCTTTTTGCGATTATGGCAATTGCCGTAACCTTTAATACTATCCGCCTCGCGATTTACACTTCAAGAGAAGAGATCTCTGTAATGCGTTTGGTTGGTGCATCTAACAATTTTGTCCGAGGGCCATTTATCATTGAAGGCGCCCTCGGGGGAGTACTTTCTGCTATTTTCGTGATGATGTTTCTCTATCCAGTAAGCCTTTGGGTTGGGCGTGCCACTAGTGATTTCTTGGGGGGGATAAATATATATTCATATTATACTAGCAACCTTTTTGAGCTTTTTGGCGTGCTTATTCTATCTGGAGTTGCTCTCGGCACGGTTTCAAGTTTTCTTGCAGTAAGGCGGTATCTGAAGGTTTAGTCAATAGAACTCACACAGTTGGCGCATAACTTTGTCAAAAGCTACGTCTATTCCTCACTGTACTATTAAGTACAGCTCGTCATAGGCCTCGCTTTTTCCTCGTTCTGCATCCAACTGTGTGAGTTCTAGCTCATTGTGTTATACTGCCCGCGTTAATCGGAATAACTGCATGGCATGAAAAAACGGCATAAATATATTTTTGTTGTGGGTGGAGTGATGTCTGGTGTTGGGAAAGGTATAACGACCGCTTCGATTGGAAAAATCTTGATGGCAAGGGGGCTTTCTGTAAATCCAGTAAAGATCGACCCATATTTAAATGTTGACGCGGGCACAATGAATCCCATCGAACACGGAGAAGTTTTTGTGCTCGATTCGGGTCTTGAGTGCGATCAAGACATGGGAAATTATGAGCGGTTTTTAGATATCACGCTACCGTCTCTAAATTACATGACGAGCGGAATGGTTTATAGGACGGTCATCGCCCGTGAACGAGCTCTCGAGTATGGCGGTAAATGCGTGGAAGCGGTTCCTCATATCCCGCAGGAAATTTTAAAAAGGCTAGAGGCTTCAGTCAAAAAATCAAAGGCTGATGTTACGACAATCGAAGTTGGCGGAACAGTAGGTGAATATCAAAATATTTTATTTATCGAAGCCGCGCGAATCCTAAAGTTAAAAAATCCGGGGGATGTTCTTTTTGTAATGGTCAGTTATTTGCCGGTCCCAAGCAAGCTTGGAGAGATGAAGACGAAGCCGACTCAATATGCAATTCGCACTTTAAATTCCTACGGTGTTCATCCTGATATTATTGTGGCAAGAAGCGAGAGGCCTCTCGATGCTAGGCGAAAAGAAAAGATTGCAGAATCAGCTTCTATAAATCCCGACCACATTATTTCTGCGCCCGATATCGATAGCATTTATGATGTTCCAATTAATTTTGAAAAAGATGGGCTCTCGAAAACTTTACTGAAATTACTCTCGCTGAAAACAAAAAAAGATTCAGACATGCGAGGTTGGCATGATTTTGTAAAGCGCGCTCATGGGGTGAAGAAAGAAGTAAAAATTGCCGTTATTGGTAAATATTTTAAGACCGGAGATTTTGCTCTTTCCGATGCGTATATTTCTGTGCTTGAGTCTCTCAAACATGCGGGGGCGAAAGTCGGAGTGAAAGTTGTTGCCGATTGGCTTGATTCTGAACCATACGAAGAAAATCCTAAAAACCTAAAGGAGCTTGATAATTACGCTGGCATTTTGATTCCGGGAGGTTTTGGGGGCAGAGGGATCGAAGGAAAAATTTCTGCTATCGGATACGCCAGGGAGCACAAGATCCCATATTTTGGCCTTTGCTATGGTATGCAACTGGCTGTTATCGAATACTCACGAAATGTTCTCGGGATTAAGGATGCAAATACAACAGAAATAGATCAAAAGACAAAAAATCCAGTTGTCGATATTATGCCCGAGCAGGAGCGAAATCTAAAACTCGGAGCATATGGCGGAAGCATGCGCCTCGGTGCGTGGCCGGCGGTGCTTTTGGAAGGAAGCCGTGCAAAACTTGCATATGGAAGCTCTACTATTTCCGAGCGCCACCGTCATCGCTATGAAATAAATCCAAGCTATGTTGAGGCACTCGAAAAGGCTGGTCTAGTTTTTTCTGGGATGTCTCCAGATAAACGCTTGGCTGAAATTATCGAGCTTCCGCAAAAAGTTCACCCATTTTTTCTTGCAACACAATTTCATCCTGAATTTAAATCCTCTCCACTAAATCCACACCCGTTGTTCGTCGAGTTTATTAAGGCAGCCGCCAATTTTAAAATCGCGAAGTGATTATAAAAATTGAGCGTCCCGAGCGCCCGCGAGGGGAGCTTCTATTATTATTTCTTAAATATCGAGATTCTCCGCCAGGCGTTCAGTTCATATCGATGCGATTCTAGAAATTTCTCAAGTTGATCTAGATTTTTTTTCGGGCGCATTGTTTTAATGAAGTCGTCTTTAGATTCGAATTCAAAAACTGTTTCGTCATAGCGTTCCGTTACTTCTTCTATTTTTTCTCTAAGTCCAAGAATCGCAGAGTAGGCGAGCGCCTTTTCTTTTCGTTCGTCGCCATCGCATGCATCAAATAAGATTTCCGTTTCAAAAAAAGTACCCACTGATTCCGGCTCTAGAAAGACAAGATTTCCGCCTTGTTTGAGTACTCGGAGCGCCTCGTCAAGGGCCGCCCTCGTACACTCAGGCGGTACATGGTGCAGGGAAAGAGTGAAGATAACTATATTAAAAGTTGACGGTGCAAATTCTAATTTTTCAGCATTTCCTACGAGGTAGGTAATATTTCGATGAGGATTAAACTTTTCAGCTTCAAGGATTTTATCTGCATCTGGATCAATGGCAACGAGCGAGCCTGCATATTTTGCAATCTGAACAGATCTCGATCCATTTCCTGCGCCAATCTCAAGAATGCGTTTGTTCTCAAGGCTCACATGCGAGCGGATTACATTTAGATAATTATCTTTTAGTCTTTTCATTCCGCTCATTGTTTACTATCCCCCCAATTTATGCAAATATGTATATAACTTCCGCAGTTGGCGCATTTCTTCGTTGCTTCACTCTTTTGCTCCTGCACTGTACAGGTGTACAGCTTAGTCGCAAAACTCGTTCGCGCCTCGAACTGCATCCAACTGCGAAAGTTCTAGTTTTGTAATTGTTTTGTAGTTGCATTGCCGGGTCGGCTAATGGTAGGCCGATAGCCTCTGGAGCTATCTATTTTGGTTCGAATCCAAACCCGGCAGTCGATTTTTAAGCGTAAAAATCGCGTCGAAATTACCAAATTTCGACGTAGAATAAGGGTGAGTAAATAAGAGGACCTGGATTCGAACCGCGGGCTCCCTGTTTACCCAAGAGCAAGGCGATTGGTTTGTAAACAGCAGTACTTTAGTGCCGCAGGCGTCGAAGAGACGCCGTAGGTCTCGAGCCTAGCAGGGCGAGAGGCGAATCCAAACCCGGGGCAGGTATCGATTTTAGTGTTTTGAAATGAGGAAGAGACTGAATTTTGCTTTCTTTTTGGTCCAAAATATGCTATACTGTGTTCATGAAAAACACAGCTCAAAGCTACACTATCGGTCGTAGCGCATTTGCAAAAATCAGCGCGGTGGAGGGTATTCATTTGACCCCAGCGCTGCGCAAAGACTTTCAAATATTTGAGCAGAAAAAGCTCTCTCACGAAGACAGGCGTCAAGCCATCTCCAAAAAGTACGCCCGCTAAAGATGGTATTTGCGTCTTACCATGTGCGCACTACGGTGAATTATGTGTAGTCCGAAATAATCATTAAAGCAGTTCTAACTCATATATGCTCGTACGCGGCACCATTAGTAGAATATTCAGTTATTACTTTACTTCACCCTGGTGTAAAGATGAGGTGCTTAGGGCTTTTCGGGAATTCGTGGGAGAAAAAGTTTCAAAAACTGTGGCAATGGACACAATCGGAGTTGAAAATGAGGGATACTTTAATGAATGGTTTCTGTATGACTATATGCGCGCTGACGGTCGAACAACCCTCCATCATTTTGTGCATACAAATCCGCTTGGCTTAGCGAAACAGGAGATGGTTTTTTACTCCACACTCCTCGAAACCAATCACTACGGTTTATTTAAAATTGTGAGTGTACAGAAAATGATAGGGATGAGACTCGAAGATATTCAGACGAGGAAAAGATACGATGTCCGTGAAATGAGCGCCACTCTTCAGGTGCAACCAAAACAGATACTTTTTGGGAGAGTGGCCAATGCAGGCATTCACTGGGAGCTTGTAGGAGGCGACACCTACGCTGTGGCAGGAGACATCCACTCTTTGCTAAAAGACGAATTCGGATCAATCAAAAAACTTACTCCAAAAGATGCCTACAATTTATTAAAACTCCACGGCGAAAAATCTATCGGGTTCCAACCTTAAGACGAGCACGATTTTAACATTCTTTAATACATGGCTTCGTCGTCGTAGATGGTATACAATAACCGCATGAAAAACACCTCGAAAAAGGGCAGCTATCGTTGGATAGTTTTTAAA
Source organism: Patescibacteria group bacterium (assembly GCA_038058345.1). Classification (GTDB taxonomy): domain Bacteria; phylum Patescibacteriota; class Minisyncoccia; order Phycocordibacterales; family JBBUBG01; genus JBBUBG01. Next base: position 9,773 of record JBBUBG010000062.1, read on the forward strand.
AAAGGGGCGGAATGGTTTGCCACAGCTTTGGAGTTTAATATCGTGCAGGTAGGAGATGATCCAAACTTGGTCTACTTAGAACTTCAGGAAGCGGTACGGGGATACATCGAAGCGGCACAAAAAATCACAGGGTTTCGTGAAAAAGCAATAAATCCCATTCTGAACCAGGAGTCAGAGGAGGAATATGAATCATTGTGGAATGAAGCGCGCCGTACAACCCAAATGCCAACGCCGTCACTTCCACGAAACGTCTTTGACTTCGGTATGCGTAATCTTGCGCTAGCATAAAAATGACCCGCGGCATTTCAAACTGGACGTTTCGTTATGTCCAGGGTTTCTTGATTGAAAATGGTTTCGTTTTGCATCACGTGCGTGGTAGCCATTATTACTTTAAAAAGTATACAGAAGACAGACTCTACATGACACACGTTCAGTATCATGGCTCTAAAGCCATTCCCGAAGGAACTTTGAACGCGATAATCCGTCAATCAGGTATTCCTAAATCAGAGTGGAGAGACGAATAGACGAGCTATTGCCGCCTGCTAAATGCGGTATTCTCTGCCACGGCAATGGTTCGAATGTCGTTCAAGGCGTAGTTGATTTTTGGGAGTAAAAATCGCGTCGAAATTAAGTCGATCGTTTATGATCGACAGGCCAAGCCACGAGATCTGTTGTTTCGCCTGTAGATAGCAAATTTCGACGTAGGATGATAAAGTGGGAAAGAAGACCATGGAAAATATTCAAAAAGAAAAAAGAACTGTTTTTTATAGCAAAAACTGGAAATTGGATGCCTTAAGCTGGAATGGCACTACTTTTGTAGATATCATGGTCGACGAGGTTTATTTCTACCTTATTAAGCTTCCTGTAACACAAGCCCTTAAATCCAAATTAAAGTGGATTTTTTTATCTAATCTCTTACATCGCAGCAAGGCCTACGCACTAGATAATATAGAAAGAGAAGAGGAGTTTAAGAAAATTCGCTCGGAATGGCTGGAGGGAGATACTCTCATCTCTGAAAAATATCGAGATTATATTTTTTGCAAGATTCCACGAAGTGAACTCAGAGATGCGGCCTCTTTTAATTCGAGGTCATTCAAAGTATTTTTTGAAGGAAAAAAAATTACTTTATTGAATTGGATTACGGACCTAACGCTAAGAGATTTTGGCTTTCTTGATCCGTCTGTTACATTCAACCGCGCTAACGATGATGAATTTGAACGCTTGCGTCGCTATCTCGCGGATGTGTCTACTGAGGAATTGGTTAAAAGAGAAACGAAGTCGGAGTGCTCCGTAGAAATCATAGACACCGAATGATATACTATGGCGTATGAGCACCACATCAAAATCACCCAAGGCGGTAGCGGCGGTAGCATACGCTGCAAGTTAAAGGTATTTCCATGGACTCCCGGCGTCCAAATCGAGAAAATCTATGGACAAGGCATTAACGCAAATACAACACAACCTAGAATCAATTAAAAGGGTTACGCAAGATGAGAATCCTATGGAATTTTGGTCTGCCCGTGATCTTATGCCAATGCTCGGGTATACGACGTGGCAAAAATTTACAGAAGCCATAGAAAGAGCAAAAGGGGCTTGTGAGATGAGCAGTCAGTCTGCGAAGGAGCACTTTTTGCCGGCGCCGGTAAAAAGTTCCGGAGGACGTCCAAGGGAAGATTATTTTCTCACTAGATACGCCTGTTACTTAATAGCTCAAAATGGCGATTCTCGAAAACCACAGATTGCTCTCGCCCAAACTTATTTTGCCACGCAAACACGCAAACAAGAGCTTTTAGAGCAACGAGAAAAAGAAAGCAGGCGACTTGAGGCTCGAGTAAAGCTTAAAGATACAGAGAGAAAAATTGAATCTACTGTTTACCAGCGGGGCATTAAACGGCAAGATGAATTTGCTACATTTATGAATAAGCATATAGAGGCTTTATATGGAGGGATCGGAGCCGGTCAGCTTAAACGAAGACGGAATATACCATCCGGCAGATCACTCGCTGATTTTGATAGCCACGTGGAACTTAAAGCAAAGGACTTCGCTCTTGCGATGACAGACCATAATATAAATGAGAAAAATATTCGCGGTAAAGAAGCGATGAATGCGGAAGTTGTTAAGAATAGCAGAGAAACTCGCCATGCACTTTTGAACCGGGGTATTAGACCCGAATTTATTAAACCAGAAGAAGATTTAAAAATAATAGCAACAAGACGTAAAAAAGAAGAAAAAGAACTCGGAGGTCAATCAAGTAAATTATTAGAGAATTAATAGGAGGAATAATGAACACCAAAGAAATTGAATGTCGGTTTTTGGAAATTGATAAGGAGGCTTTGGTTAAAAAGCTCTTTGAGCTTGGTGCCGTTGATCACGGTGAGACCATGCTCGAAGAAACTATTTGTTACGATCCGGAATTAAAGTGGCTTGATGAACAGAAATTTGTTCGCTTGCGCAAGACTGGGGACAAAACCCATCTCGCATATAAGCATCATCAGGAACATTCAGTGGATGGCGCCTACGAAATCGAATTTGAGATTGGCGATTATGAAAAGGCCGAACTTCTCCTGGAAAAGATTGGACTCTTGCCATATCGTCATCAACAAAAGAAACGTCACACATTTCAGCTAAACGGGGTAACTGTCGATATTGATACTTGGCCACAAATTCCAGCATATGTAGAAATTGAAGGGGAGTCGGAATCGGCACTCAAAAAAGTGGCGGATCTTCTTGGGCTTAATTGGGAAACTGCCAACTTTCACAATGCTCGCTTCGTCATTGAAAATATTTATAAAATACCAGTAGGCACCCTTCGCTGGTTTACCTTTGAAAGAGTTGAATAATTCCTCTGAAATTTTTAAGCCCATTCTCTTTTGCGACTTTGATGGCGTACTTTGTCATGATCGATACTGGAGGAGTCTGCCTCCTCGCGAGCATGAAAAAGTTCAAGACTTACTATTTAGAGAGGACACCACTCTCGTGAATAATTGGATGCGCGGTAAGCATACGGCTGAAGAGATTAATCAGATAATTTCCGAAAAAATTGGCATACCATTTGAAAAATTATGGACTGTTTTTGTTGAAGATTGTAAGACGATGTAAGTTTCAGTCAGCGTGCTGAAAAAACTGGAAGCATTAAGAGATAAATATGTTGTTGTATTGATTACAAGCAATATGGATAGCTTTACTCGTTTTACTGTGCCTGCGTTGTCGCTCGACTTCACTGAAAAATGTGGAGTGAAGAAGTTTTGGGAAGCGGTGTATCTTCTCCGCCTTCCGATGGAGATTCAGCGGTTCCTGATTGGGAATCGTGAGCGATTTTTTGAGACGGCAGTCGAACCTTTCCCCGAAACGGGGGACGTTTTTCACAACTATCATTATGGTCGTTGTCGAGAAGACGCCTTTGCGCGTGCCGAGCAGGCAAAGTGCCTCGTTGACGACGGTTTCAGGCCATAATGACC
>JBBUBG010000063.1:0-1386 GCA_038058345.1 Patescibacteria group bacterium
AGGGCGGCGCTCGCTCTCGCTCGGCCGCTTTTGATTACAAAAGACCAAGCCGGCCTTCGCTCCGAGAGGCTCTTAAAACCTTGCGAGCTTGGGCTTCCTTAATCTAGCGGTTGGAGTGTGGGTGGAGGAGGTGCGGAGTTGATTGCGCCCATGCGGAGTAATTTTCAGAGCATCCACAGCCGAGCGGGCGATTTTTAAGCGTAAAAATCGTGTCGAAATTACCAAATTTCGACCATACTACCAAAATTAAAGAGACATAAAACCGCCGGCTGGGACGGTTTTATGTCTCTGAAAATTACTCCGTATGGGCGCAATCATTGTTGCCCTCGGGACTGCCCTATGGTAGTATATTTGGGCTGGTTTGCTGGCTGACTCTCTGACTCTGTTGTACTCTCCAAACCCGCACCAAATTGTGAATCCGAACCCGAAAGAAGGCTTATTTTATAAGGGATATTCCAGGCTCCTTGCAAAGGGCCTAGTTTTGTTTATGGTGGCAATTCCTACGGCTTTGCCTATCATTGCAGAGGCTAGTTTCTTTTCTTTTATTGCCGGACTTTTTAATGCATCTATTGAAAAAGGCCCTTCTCAAAGTTTGTTAAATTCTCAAACGGTAGAGCTTTTGTCTCCAGAAAATGGGGCTGTTGGTGGAGGAGATGTTTCCATCGTAGATGGACAGGCTCTTTTGTCTGAAGATGGAGGAAGGACGGCTACTGACGGAGTTCCTACGAGTGACAAAATTTCCGTCTATATTGTTAAAAAAGGAGATTCTCTTTCTGCTATTGCTCGGATGTTTGGAGTTACGGTAAATACGATCGTTTGGGCAAATGATATTTCCAGGGGCATTATTTCTGAAGGTCAGCGTCTCGTAATTCTCCCAATTTCAGGTATTCGCTATACGGTTAAGTCTGGTGATACTTTTAAAACCATTGCTTCAAAATACAAGGGCGATGCAGATGAAATCGCGAGCTATAACGGGATGCAGGGAAGCAAGCTTGTTATTGGCGATGAGATTTTAATTCCTGATGGAGAAATTTCTTTACCCGCACCCGCCGCTACTCGAATAAACGCAAAATCAACTGGATCAAGCAGTGCTTCTGCGGATGGTTATTATATTCGACCAGTAGGAAATAATGCTGTAAAAACCCAAGGGCTTCATGGGTTTAACGGCGTGGATCTTGCTTTGTCTCTTGGTTCCCCTGTCGTCGCTTCTGCTTCTGGCTCCGTTATTATCTCTCGATCTGGTGGTTGGAATGGAGGTTATGGTCAATATATTGTTATCTCCCATGATAATGGTACTCAAACATTGTATGCGCACTTGAGTGCAAATTTAGTGGCGGAAGGAACCCGTGTTTCTCAAGGAGAGCTGATTGGACGCATTGGAAGCAC
>JBBUBG010000064.1:0-1254 GCA_038058345.1 Patescibacteria group bacterium
CGGGGACTGCTCGTTTTCTTCGTGACATTGCCTCTAAATTATCAATTTCACCAAACCTTGCGCGAAGTGCCGTAGGGAAGAGTTCGGAGCGCACCATTTCTTCTTCAGAAAAAGAGGCGATCGCGTATTCGCAGTCCATTAGTGCAGGTATAATTACAAAAAGCCTATCGTTGATTGCTGATTGGGGATTGATTCCTCCTGTAATTCAAATCTTTTCTGACGTAGAAGATAGGGCGGTAATCTCTAGCATCCTTTTCGAGAAGGCACTAACTAATTTGAGTGGAAGTGGCCTTGGATTTTCTGTAACATTTATAGACTCCAAAACATTCATACCGAAGATTTCCTTATCTGGTCCATACAACCCAGACGTTAAATTTCTCGCCTGTGCACTCTTTGCAACAAGTGAGTTTGATACTGTATAATAATTCATATGGCTCGACATTTGATTCAAGATATAGTTTCACATAAGGAAGAGCTTTCCCGCCGCTCTCGTGTACATGAACAAAAAACTTTTTATTCACCAAAACTAAAGATGAAAAGTCCGAAAAGAAAATATATTTATCTCGGTATTTTTTTACTAGGAGTCGTAATTTTCTTCTATGTTTCGTCTCTTTTTTCTGGTGTGGTTTTCAAGGTTACTCCAAGACAACAGGTTGTAGACGTAGACAATTCTTTTTCCATTTCAAGTGCGAAGGGAAGCATTGAAACAATCGGTTTTGAGTATATGACTTTCACTTTGTCTGACAGCACTACCGTGACAGCTACAAGCAAGAAATTCGTAGAACGTAAATCAACAGGAAAGGCCATTCTCTATAACAATTACAGTCCAAAATCCCAGCTCCTAATTTCCAACACTCGTCTTCAGTCAACCGCTGGGAAAATTTATCGTATTTCTAGCCCGGCAATAGTTCCTGGCACGAAGCTTACTAATGGCAAAGTAATTCCCGGGCAGGTGGAGGTACCTGTTTTCGCGGATAAGGCGGGTGACATTTTTAATAGTGATGCAACAGACTTTACTATTCCTGGATTCGCTGGCTCTCCACGATTTGAGAAGTTTTATGGGAGATCAGTCGGAGCATTGTCTGGGGGAATGTCTGGAGAATTTCAGATTCCAGATGAGAAAGAGCTAACAAAGGCAAAAGATGATTTAACTAAATCTCTTTCCGAAAAAATGCTAACTCAAGCCGATGGAGAAACTCCGGAAGGTTTTGTGCTCGTCCCGGATGCTTCCTTTGGGGGCATTAATTTTCCAGA
>JBBUBG010000065.1:0-5401 GCA_038058345.1 Patescibacteria group bacterium
ACGAACTCGCTGGCCATGGGGTGGGTTATGCTGTTCACGAACCGCCATTTGTTCCGAATCTTGGAAGGAAAGGTGAGGGGGTTAAGCTTCTTCCTGGGATGGTGATCGCGATTGAGCCGATGCTTACGCTGGGCACTAACAAGATCAAACTTGCTCAAGACGGTTTTACTTATAAAACTCGCGATGGCTCAAAATCTGCCCATTTCGAACACACGGTGATTATTACAGAATCCGGCCACGAAGTAGTTACTAAACCCTCCTATTAAAATAAACCTTTATGAATAAACTATTTTATAACTTGGCTACTACGAACGACCTTTCTCGACTGCGACTTGCCGCTCGAATGAGCCATATGTTTATATGGCTCATTCTCCGCGACTTCGTCTCGAACGAGAAAGTTCATTCTCGTTACGCCATTTATTTTAATAGGAGGGTTTAATAATTATTTATATATGTCTCCAAAATCAGAAAAAGTTTTGATAATCATGAAGCCGGATTGTATTCAGCGTAGTTTGCTCGGCGAAATTCTGCATAGGTTTGAGAGAAAAGGTTTGCAGATTATAGGAATGAAGATGACAGAGCTTGGAGATGTCGTATTGAAAGAACATTACTTGCATCATTCTGATAAACCATTTTTTGTAGGACTCTCTAACTACATGAAATCTGCACCAGTAGTTCTTGTTGCGTTATCTGGAGTCCGTGCCGTTTCTGCGGTTCGAATGATCGTGGGTCCAACGCGTGGGCATGAGGCTCCCGCAGGAACAATTCGTGGAGATTTTTCTCTTTCAAGTCAAACTAATATTGTTCATGCTTCTGATTCTTCCGAAAACGCCGAGATCGAAATTAAAAGATTTTTCGAACCAGATGAGCTTTTTAATTATACCAAGCCAGAATATCCATTTATGTATGCAGAGGATGAGAGAAACTAATTAGGTGCCAACTGCGTAAAAAGGACTTCCACAGTTGGATGCAGAACGAGGAAAAAGCGAGGCTTATGACGAGCTGTACTGAATAGTACAGTGAGGAATAAGGCCTATCGTTCATGATAGGCACCTGTGGACAGCGTAGCTTTTGACAAAGTTATGCGCCAACTGTGTACGTCCTAAACACAAAATCCTCCCGAGGGAGGATTTTGTGTTGTTCAATGGTCGCGTGAGAAGTAACCTCTTCTCTAGGTGGGTCCCCTAGTGCCGAACCGAAGCGCGGACACAATGTTGGGGTCCCTAGTTGATGTGTCGGTTATCTCGAGGCGACCTTGAATATAGTATGAGCTCGAAATTATGCCATGCAAATAGGAGTCAAGTAACCTTGCGGATAGAAAGCTGGTCTATCTGGCTAATTCATCCCCTTGTTGTCCACTTTTTATCCACATTCAGCATTGCACGATAAAAGCGAGGACTTGCGCAATGGCTCCTATTCATTTCATTTTCACTTTATGTAAACTTGTAAAATAGACTATTTTAAAGTTAGATATGGAGACATTAAATTTATGGATTTTCAAGATCTGAAAAAACAGCTTATATTTGGAGAATTAGAAATTGCCGAAGACTACGGAAATATTTTTACTTTTATAGATTTTTCTAATGTAAATAAATGGTTTGATACCGATAATCAAGACTGGAACAATAAACTGCTTGGCCCCCGAGAAAAACTAACAATCGATCTTGAAAAGCTAAAATCATTTACAGATATTTTTAGTCAAAGGGTGAGGATTTATTATGGTGAAGATCCCAAAAATGAAAAATCTACTGGCTTTACCTACGTAACTAGAAAAATTTTTGGGAAACGAGATGTTATGACAAAAGATATCCAAAAAATTAAACATTACAGTGGATTAAATTACATTGAGATAAGAAAGTGTAATTTTGATGTAGAAATTTCAGTCGATGCCGTTAAAATGATTGATCATTATGATACATTTTGTATTTTCTCCGGCGATGCAGATTTCGTATATTTAAATAATTTTTTAAGTAGGAAGGGCAAAAAAAATTATAATCGTCAAGGCCGGATACATCACCAGTAAATTTAGAGAATCGGCTGATCTGGTTATTAATGCTCAAAATATAAAGAAACATATAGCTAGGATAATAGAACAAAGACCTGACTAGGTCAGGTCTTTGTGGATAGTTATCCCGAATTAACCTCGGGCAGGTATGCGTATAGACTAGACAATCTGGCAGCGAAAGTCAATAAGTTGTCTACTGTCATATTTCAATCTGAATTTAGTGAAATTCCATACCTCATGCTAAAATTTAGCGCATGAAGTTCACATTTTATGGTGGAGCGGGGAGTGTTACAGGTGTCAACATAATGCTTTCTTCGGAGAAGGAAAATGGCGCCAAAATTTTATTTGACTGTGGACTTGTTCAGGGAGAAAAGATTGGTGATCCAAAAAACCACGAACCTTTTTCTTATGATTTGAAAACAGTAGATGCGCTATTTATAAGCCATGCGCACATAGACCACACTGGCCGTATTCCAAAATTAGTAAAAGATGGATATCGTGGGCCAATTTATTCGACTGCTCCAACGAAAGATATTGCAAGGCTATTGCTTAGCGATAGCTTGGGGATCCTAGCAAAAGAATCAGAACGGGATCACCTCCCCTTAATTTATAATGAGGCAGATGTTGAGAAAGCTTTTTCTCAATGGCGCACACTTGATTATCATCAGCCGGTTACGATAAAAGATTTTGTCGTTAACTTTAGGGATGCAGGGCATGTTCTTGGTTCGGCGATGACAGAAGTTTCTCATGATGGGAAGAAAGTTCTTTTTACCGGAGATTTGGGAAATTCTCCGGCTCCGTTTTTACCCGACACCGAAATTGTAAAAGATGTAGATTATCTTTTGGTCGAGTCTGTGTATGGAGATAGGAATCATGAGCACAGGGAGGATCGTAAAAAGATACTTGCTCAAGTAATTCAGGAGACAATGAGACAAAAGGGGACTCTTGTTGTTCCAACTTTTTCATTCGAGCGTACTCAAGAACTGTTGTTTGAGATCAGAAACATGATGTCACTTTCGAGCATTCCGCTTGTCCCAGTGTATCTTGATTCTCCACTCGCGATTAAAATTACCGACGTCTATCGTCACTATATGGATTTTTACAAACAAACCTTAAAAAAGAGTTTTGTAATAGGTGATGATATTTTCGGATTTCCGCAACTTCAGCAGACTCTTTCAACCGAAGAATCTAAGGGAATTTTTAGCCACAAAGGCCCCAAGATTGTGATTGCCGGATCTGGAATGTCGAACGGCGGGAGGATTGTCCATCATGAGAAAAATTATTTGCCTGATCCAAATAACACTCTTTTGATTTTGGGATATCAAGCCCCAGGAACTCTCGGTCGTCGAATTCAAGATGGCAATAAAACGGTTCATATTTTGGGAGCAGAAGTCCCTGTGCGTGCAAAAATTGTTTCTATCGGTGGCTATTCAGCTCACAAAGATTCAGATCATTTGCTTCAATTCGTATCAGATTCTGCGGATAGCCTAAAAAAAGTTTTTGTCGTTTTGGGAGAACCAAAGTCGTCGTTATTTTTGGTTCAAAAGATTCGTGATTATTTGGGAATTTCAGCAGTTATGCCAAGAGATCAAGAGTCAATAATAATATAAAAAAATGATCCCCGGAAAACACGAACATTCAAAAATTAAGTTAGCGGTATCAGGTGCGGCTGAAACTGGCCACTGCGGTGAGTCGGCTCTTCCAATGGCGAAAGAGCTTGGTCGGCAGATTGTGCTCCAAGGTGCGGTGCTTGTTACAGGAGCCACAACCGGCATGCCTCTTTGGACTGCAATGGGAGCCAAAGAAGCAGGAGGTTTTGTTGTAGGTCTTTCTCCGGCGGCGACAGAGCGCGAACATGTCGAGAAATATAAACTGCCTTTGGAATATCTAGATATTATTATTTATACAGGCGCTGGATATTCTGGTCGTGATCTTTTGATGACACGAACTTCTGATGCGATTTTTCTTGGTTGTGGACGTATTGGTACTATTCACGAATTTACGATTGCGTTTGAAGACAACAAACCGATTGGAATTTTGGAAGGGGAGTGGAGTACAGATGAAGTGATAAAAAATATTATTGATAATTCAAATAGGGCCGAGGATAACCAAAAGATTATTTTTAATCCAGACCCAAAACTTCTTGTGGAAAAGATTATTCAATTGGTCAGAAAAGATAAAGAAGGAGAGGTTTAAACCTTACGCGGTTGGCGCATTTCTTTGTTGCTTCGCGAATTCACTCCCACGCTGTATTGGTATATAGCTTGGTCTTGAATTCGCTCGCGCCTCGAACTGCATCCAACCGCCTAAGGTTTGTTAGATTTTCCAGGTCATGATTCTGTCCATCTGTTCTCGATAGGTTAATTTTGTTTGAGGGGTTTCAAGGATAAAAGGTATGGTATGGTTTTCCTTTCGAAGTTTTTTTGCAAAAGAAGCGAGTCCTGCTTCTCCAATTGTGCCCTCTCCAATATCTTCATGTCTATCAACGTGTGAACCACTTGGTTTTTTTGAGTCGTTAAAATGGACGCAAGAAATATGCTTAATGCCAATCAATTCTGAAATCATCACTGCTGTTGCTGTCGCCTCTTTTTCTATCGCAAGATCATAGCCAGCTCCCATCAAATGAGCCGTATCGATACATGCACCTAGTCTCTCGCTTCGACCGATTAAATCCATAATTTCTGCGAACTCTTCAATTTTATATCCGAACTCCGTGCCTTGTCCTGCCGTATTTTCGAGAATTAATTTAGTCTTTAATTTGGCTGTTTTATCAAGAACACGATTTACATTATCTGCGAAAAGTTTTTTTGAAGTGGAGAGGTCTTCCTTAAGGCTCTTCCCCATGTGGAGAACTACTCCAATTGCTCCAATTCTTTCTGCATTAAGTAAGTCTTCGGCAATTGATTTTATTTCGTATCCACCATCGGAGAGTGGCTTTGCAAGATTGAGAAGATACGAGGCATGAATAACCACTGCTTTTATTTTCTGACGTCCGTTCATCGTCATAATCTGGGAACCCTCTTCCTCGCTGATCTCATTCAGCTTTGATTGCATGGGGGACTTAGCGAAGATCTGTAGCGCACTGGCATCGAGATCTAGTGTCCCCTTGAAAGCATTTATGATACCTCCTGCGACAGATATATGAGCTCCTAGAATCATCTTTATAGGACATTCACAGTCGGCGCATAACTTCGTCAAAAGCTACGTTTATTCCTCACTGTACTCTCCGTACAGCTCGTCATAAGCCTCACTTTTTCCTCGTTCTGCATCCAACTGTGAATGTCCTATTTCTATATTGGACTCTTAAAACAAAAAAGTCCACTTCGAGAGAAGTGGACTTTTTTGTTATTTAACCAATTAGAATAATCTAGCAAAAGTCTATGGATATTATTTGGC
>JBBUBG010000066.1:0-1139 GCA_038058345.1 Patescibacteria group bacterium
TCGATTCAAGTTTGTGCTTGATCGAACAACAATACGGAGCGTGCCATAATACTTATCTCCTAAGTTGTATCTACCAACTTTAGGCTTATGCCGCTTGAAGTATATTCTATCAGAAATATCCCACCTAAATCCAGTCTGCTCATGCCAAAACTCGATAACACTGGCTAATCGATGTTTATTATTCTCATGGATCGCAAGACTTAAAACAATATCGGACTCTGGAGTTTTTAAACATCTTGTGAGCCACAGAATAAATAACTTGATCATCAGTGGGTCCGAGTTTGTAAATTGAACCCCTTCAGAGACATTCCATGCTTTTTGCTTTGATCCTTCAGCCCAGTACAATGTCGTGCCGATTAACCATAACTCGCGATCTGAAATCGAACCGATCTCTTTTTCTGCCTCTTTCAGAATTTGAGTACTCAACTCTATGCGAATCCGACGTTTAGCCTCGGCACCTTTCTTTTGATAGAGCTTCTTCAATTCCGTATATCTCTGCTTTTGCGACTTTGCCATTCCAACGGAATGCAACCAAATAGCCAGAGTGGACTTTGCCACAGGTATAGCCTTCAAAATTTCCCCATATGTTTTACCCGCCCTTCTTAGTTCAATTGCTTTATCTTTTTCTATTTGTTTACGAATCACAAAGGTAGGATATATGTTTATTACAAGTATATCCTATGTCTGATTGAAAATCATGTGGATAAATTATTCTCCCTACTTTTGCGGTGTCGGCAGAGAGAGCTTTAATATTGCAAGCTCGAGTGGAAGTGTTGGAATATCTGATTTAGATAAATTACTGCCTGCATCAAGTAGTGCCAATAATACGGCAGACGCACCTCCAAGCAGATTTCCGGCTCCGAGGTCAGATAAAAACTTAAATTCTTCGGCAGGGAGCTCATCTTCAAATTTCTTCGCCAATACTTTCGAATATTTAATAAGCATTGCCCGTCGCAACTCTCGTAAAAGTAGCTTGATGAAAATAGCAATGTCCACTGACTCACTCTCGGCCCGGGCGACAGCATCTAGCGCTTCTGGAATTTTTTTAGATAGAATCGCAAGTAATAGATCCGAAACAAGCTCTCGCGATGGAGCATTTGTTACGGCCCTGACATGACTAATTTCTATTTCACTTCCCT
>JBBUBG010000067.1:0-2133 GCA_038058345.1 Patescibacteria group bacterium
TACAATAGGACACCTGACATGTCCCGTGCCTGTGTCCTTCTGAATAGCTATAAGTGTTTTCTTTTACAATTCTAATTTGGTCTTTATAGAATTGTGCCCTCTCTAGACCTAATACATTCTCCCAGTATTTCCTCTCTTTTTCAAGATCCATATTTTCATATAGGTGCAACTGTGCGTGAAGGGCTTTTTTTTGAATTCCTAAAAATTCATTCAACCATAAAATAAAGAACTTTAATATCTTTGAGTCAGTATTCGTCAAAACAATTGTATATCTATCCGATTTTGATCCTTCGGCTAAATAAAGCATCAGACCCGCAGAAAAGCGCTCCCTTTTTGTTGGCTTGGAAAAATATTCCCTCTGTTTATCATACACCTCATTTATTGCCAACTCCCGCTTATTCCGCATGGTTTCCCTAAAGCGCTCACGAGACGCTTCTCCCTTAGTCCAATTTATCTGACGCATTTTTTTTATTTCCTCCTCATGAAGAGGAAAATCTTTCAACCATCGAGTTAGTGTACTCTTTGAGACATTGACATGCTTTTTTATTTGTCCATAACTAAGCCTGTCTCGTTTACGCAAAATTAATGCCTTCTCTCGATCTGAACTTTTCATACTTTATACTTATATAATACCATGTACATTATTATTGTACCTTTCCTTTTGTGGATAAGCAAAAAAACCGCGCAATAAGGCACGTTAATTTTTATGACGAGACCAACGGAGACCATCCTTTCTTTTGTTCCGTTCACCCTTGCTGTTTTAGACTCTCAACTCGTGAGTATGTTCTGTTTGAAAAAGCAAGAACCATCCTTTTGTTTGATCCACATGACATGTATCAAAATCGACTATAAGTTTTGTAGCTCATGCAAGCATGCGCCGACAAAACGGTATTTCACTTGAATAATTCCACGAGCAGGTTCCCCTACCCGTGCCTTGTTCAGCTTCTTCCATACTTTCGATATGGGCCGGACTATGCCTTCACCCTCAAACGAGGGGTCAACGTATTATGATGTCGCTCTACGTACCACCATCCCTCCGGAATAAACCAGAGAAGTCTCTACGGGGTTATCGAGTTACGTAACTTTTAAGCACCAATCTTATACTTCATAGAAGAAATAATGAAAGGGCTTACAATCTCAACAAATTTATCTTTGTCTTCGGCACCAATATAGGTTCTCGGATATCCATTATTATTTTGAATAGTGGAGCGAATTTTCCAGACTTTTTTTAACAAATTCTGGATAATTTTATTTTCCTCAAAACTAAACGACTGGGTATTTAGATGAAATCCATACACCCGATCTTTGTCCTTTACAACATTCCCGTCATCCATAAACCACACGGCAAATGAAAGCGGGTTTGAGATAATTTCCTCGATATCATAAGGCAAACGCTTTATTTTATCTGCATAAAACTTCTCATGCAAGATAGAAAAAGAAGGATGACTAATTGTCCGAAACCAAATAGAATTAGTTTTTTCATAAACCTGAGGAGGAGTAAGCACTAAATTTTTTAGAGCCTCATATTTCCAATTCAAGTAGGCTTTTTGCGCCACACTATGAAAAACTTGAAATCTATAATTAGTCTTGGACCAATTCGGACGTAGGCATGAATCTCCAAGAAGAGACCCCGCACTAATCGCGTACTGATATTGGTTCAAAGGAACTTTTTTAAGTTTCCTTATTTCTGTTGAGTAAGTAACTCGTTTAACTTCCCTCGGCGTTACCATTGTGCCTTTAGTATACCACTAAAGAGGAAGGCTTCACCGATATGAGTTGAATTTATTAATCAAGATTACTCTTGACAAGTCGCAATAAGTATTTTCTACTCACGACTTAAGCCCTGTTACCGAGCTTACCTTAGGCCGCATAAAGCGGACTTCGGGCATTCCCGGCTCCCTTGCCTTGACGGGCGATTATCTTCGAAAAACTTCGAATTGATGTTCCCACGTAGCATGCGGATTTCCCGCACTACGCGAGCTCTAATGCATAGTCTGTTTTAAGGCATACAGACTTCTTAGACCAATAGGTTCAAGATGAGCTTTACTTTCAATTAATTTCATCATCCTGCAAAAAATCCGAAAATCATTTGCCTTTGATGGAAATAAAAGCTGATGCTTCACAAAGAAAGGA
>JBBUBG010000068.1:0-2079 GCA_038058345.1 Patescibacteria group bacterium
CCCCCCCTCCGATCCCGTGAAATAATTTCAGAGCGTAAAAAAAAATATCCTCCTAATCTCGCTTGCCCTGGAAGTTTTTTTAAAAATGTTTTGTTTGAATTACTTACTCCCGAAATTCAAGCAAAAATCGAAAAGTCCAAAGTGGTAGGAGGGAAAGTTCCTGCTGGCTATCTCTTGCAAGCAGTCGGCGCTTGCGGAATGCGCGAAGGGGGAATTTACGTAGCGGATTATCACGGAAATCTGATCATCAATGATGGCACTGGAACATATTCCGAAGTCCTCCTTCTTGCTCAAAAACTAAAAAAACTTGCTATCTCCCGCTTCGGCATTCTTCTTGAAGAAGAGGTACGATTTTTTGAGTAACGCTTGCGTCTTCTTTTGAAACGACGCATACTGTGCTTGTTATGAAAAGGGAATATGCTTATAAAATTGAATATGAATTAGACCTTGGGACGAATCAGGTTGTTGCCACTATTCCCGAGCTCAATCATGTCGCTTCTTTTGGTGAAAGCTTTGCTGAGGCGGAGGCTAATGTCCGTGAGGCTGCGCTTGGATATTTGGAAGTGTTACTTAAAGATGGAATACCTATTCCTGCTCCATCGTTCCATACAGAAGGGACATATATGAAGTTATTTGTTCCATTAGCTATTGCTTAATTCATGTCAGGTCTTCATCCGCTTTCCGCAAGAAAGATTATCAAAAAGTTTCTTGCTGCTGGATTTTACGAAACACACCAAAGGGGAAGCCATTTGTATTTTAAGCATGATGGGCGGAAAGCTGTTGTTGCGGTTGCCATTCATGGAGGTAAAGATATTCCGATTAGCCTTTTGCGCACAATGGTAGTTCATCAAGCAAAAATGACCATAGAAGAATTTATCGGGCTATGAAAATGTCGTATTCTAGGTGGGGTTGACAGATGTCTGTGAAAATGCCAGTATAATTTCGGTTAGTTCACGGGATTTTTAATCGACGACCATGGTGGTTCTCTGTTAAGATTCCGAAAGATAGAGGAGTAAAAGTATGTTGACCGAAAAGATCGCAGTTGCGGTTCCTTCTCCACTTCGAATCAAGCGTAGGATGAACATTGAAAAGCGCACGGGTTTTACGATCTGGCGCGGGCCAGAAGGTGGTCGTGGGCTCGAAGGTGACAAGGATGTGGATAAGCGATCCTACGCCATCACTCACCTTGATGTTCATCAGATCGCCTTTGAACACTTTCTTCGTGAAGACGAGTCCTCAATCGAACGGCGAGAGAAGCTTTGTCGTATCGAAGACGATCGCAGGATCGGGTATGATGCGCAGATCGGTTTCACTCTTTTAGAGGAGCCCGAACAGAAGACTCTCCACTGGTTGTATGAAAACAGAGGGATTACGAGGTTCGATTGTCCAGGGACTCGTCTTCGCCTTTCCTCTGCTTGCAATCGGTACATTTTTTACTTCGTTCGCAATGTGGATGGTTGGTGGCTTCAAGGAGATGTTTGGCTGGATACTCCCATGACTCGCGAGGATGTGTCTCTTGTGAGCGCAAAGGTTTAGGGCTTGTCGTTTGCCACCTAGATTTTTTGACCTTATTCCGTTGATCAGTGGCCCCGATTTTCTTAACGAAAATCGGGGCCTAAACTTTATTTTTTTTGAGCTGAAGCGAATGGGGTAACCTTTTTAAATTTGATTATACATACTGATAGGCGTATACTCGTATGCATGAATAAGCAAAAAATAGCCCGAATCACAACGAACATTGATGCAAGCCTCCTCCTTTTTGTGGATCGTAATGCAAGAGAGCGACAGGTTACGAGGCGAGATATTTTCGAAGAGTCAATAAAACGAATGCAGAGTGAGCTTGATCACAAGACGCTTCTCGATGGATACAACAGGCTCGCTGATGACGAAGAATACATGAAGGACGTTTTGCTTATCGCCAATAATCCGGCGAATTTGTGAAAAAATACGATATCGTTTTGGTAAATTTGAATCCTACTCGCGGTGCGGAAAAGCAGGGGATTCGTCCGTGCGTTGTTTTGCAAAACAATATTGCCAACCAATCTCGATTGCAAACCGTTACGATAGCTCCTATCACAT
>JBBUBG010000069.1:0-1688 GCA_038058345.1 Patescibacteria group bacterium
TTAGACATCATTGTTTTTTAAATATAACTCCCCAATGGTGAGAACCGGCGTCGATGGTTCGGGATTCTGAAAGGCCGGAAGAAGAGAGGATTTCGCGCGCGCGGGCGAGTGTAATCACGTCGCCCGCGCGCGGTCCAAGATTTCCAAAACTTTCTGACCAATCAATAACAAGGAGCTCCCCTCCCGAGCGCAGAACACGCCCGGCCTCACCAATTAGGACCTCCTTCTTTTCAGCCTGGAATAATATGTTTGAGATAATCACCGCGTCCATGCTTCCAGCCTCAAGCCTTGAACCACCATCTGTTTCAAGATCAGCCCAAACAAATTCAATATTCCTAATCCGCTCTCGCTCTGCATCTTTTGAAATCCTAGCCAGAAGCTCCTGTTGTACATCAATCGCAAACACTCGCCCTGATTGCCCGACAGCGCTAGCAAGAGCGAACACATACGCCCCACTACCTGCACCAAAATCTGCGACCCTAGCGCCTTCCTTTAAACTAAGCTCTTTTACATTGGTCTCTGGATCAGAAAAATTCATCTCACCTCTTTATTGTACGGCGAGATCAACTTACAAACAATAAAAATCAGTGGATTAAACTAATCCAACACTTGGACGCCCGGCGTCCAAAACGAATCCTCCAGATTCATCGTCAGCATCAGCCCTGCTTTTAATCGTCTCTAAAACAGACTCGCGCGCAAAAACCTCATATTCTTGTATGTTAGAAAACTGATCCAGGATTATATCCTTATGGCAGAGTGGATGCCCATACTCTGGAGATAAATACTCATCAAAACTGGTCTTGGACGCCCGGCGTCCAAGACCATGAACCTCATAGTTAATATTCACATACGCAGAAAGGTGAAGAAGGTAATCATTATCGTGCACATGACTCGACTTAAATCTACCCTGGAAAAGCGACCCACTTCTTTCGTAGCGATGATTAAAGTACTTTGAATAGCCAGTGCACACTCGATGCATAAATTTTTTTACTCCCTGATCTACTGACTGCTCGAGAATCAAATGAAAATGATTTGGATTAAGACAATATGCAATAATATTAACTAAGGGCTTCCCCGGTGTTTTATCTATAATTAAATTATTCTCATAAATACTCCCGACATTTTCCGTCTGGTTAAAAATTTCAAGACTCTCTAGGAAACGCTCGAAATCATACTTATCCAGGAAAATATTTCTCTTATCAACTCCTCGATTATAGATATGGTAATATTCACCTTCTGTAAAAGTAGTCTCTCGAATGCCCATAATCTAAGTATACCTTTTTCTTTTGGACGCCCGGCGTCCAAAAGGGGATAACTAAAGTAGCGTAAGTGAAGCAATCGAGTCCTTTTCACGAAGCTTCATAATGCGAACACCTTGAGTCTGCCTACCGAGAGATGGTACTTCAGCAAGAGCAGTACGAATGACCTGTCCATTTTTTGAGATTGCAATAAGCTCGGAATCCTCCGGTGTTACTGCTCGCGCCACCATCACTCTCCCAGTTTTTGGAGTTACCTTAGCAGTTTTTATTCCCGATCCTCCGCGCTTCTGAATTTTGTATTCTGAAACTTTAGTCTTTTTTCCATAACCATTCTCTGTCATCACTAAATAGAGAGAAGTTGAATCCCCTTTCTTTATTACATCAGCCCCAACAACAGAGTCCCCCTTTCAGAGCTTTACCGCGAGCAAT
>JBBUBG010000070.1:0-2870 GCA_038058345.1 Patescibacteria group bacterium
TCGATCGCCTTGAGCAAAGCATTTTGGTCAGGAACAGTTATGCTCCTAGCTTGAATAACGAAAAGTCTGGATTCTCCTGAAATTGGAGACCTCGACATCTCCGCTGAAATAATCCGAGCGTCATCAACGGAAAAAGTATCGAGGTCACGAAAATAGTAATCCGCACTCACGGAAAAAGATGGGCCCATCAAATTTAGGGAAAGTTCATCGGCTCGCGAAATTATCTCCTTCTCTCCCCCAACTAAAAGATATGCATGATGAGAGGACTTATTCATATAGGACTTATCGTTTTGTTGCAATCGAGCGCTTATAAATATCCAGATGCTCCAGTGCAATACCAGTTCCCTTAGCGACGCAGAATAGTGCATCTTCTGCCAGACGAGCGCGGACTCCAGTTCTGCGATAAACAAGCTATGGAAGATTCCTAAGCATGGATGAACCTCCCGTCATAATTATTCCTTGGTCGATAATATCCGAAGCTAGCTCTGGTGGAGTCTCTTGAAGGACATCTTTTATCGCCTTTATCATTTCCCTTAACTCATTATCAATAGCTTTAACAATTTCATTTGTTGAAACGTCCACCGCGCGTGGAAGTCCGGTCAAAAAATCACGCCCTTTGATTGTTGCAATCATCTCTTCTTCCATCGGAACGGCTGACCCAATCGCAATTTTAACTTCCTCCGCGGTCTTATCTCCAATTCCTAAATTAAAACTTTTTTTAATAAAATCGGCGATGGCTTGATCCACTTTATTTCCTGCACACTTCACCGATTTCGATGCGACAATCCCTCCGAGCGAGATTACAGCAACATCGGTTGTCCCTCCTCCAATGTCCACAATCATATGACCTTTTGGTTCGTAAATTGGAATCCCCGCCCCAATTGCAGCAAGAATCGGCTCCTTAACAACATACGCATTCTTCGCTCCGGCGCGAACAGCGGCTTCAATCACAGCTCGTCTTTCGGTAGAGGTTACGCCAGCAGGCACAGACACCATTACTTCAGGGCGAAAAATATTCCACGGCCCGAGAGCTTTACCTATGAAATAACGGAGCATCGCTTCGGCAACACGGTAGTCCGCAATTACACCGTCTTTCATTGGGCGATATGCGATAACATTGTCCGGAGTACGACCGACCATCTCTTTTGCCTCAATTCCAACTGCAAGCACGCGGTTATCTTGCTCTGAAACAGCTACGACAGAAGGTTCATTTAGGACCACTCCTTTTTTGGGGAGATAGACAAGAGTATTAGCGGTACCAAGATCAATCCCGAGTTTTCTAGTAAATAGACCCATAGGGCGAGCCTAGCATAAAATCCGTTTAATCTGTACTCCGATATTCGAGAGGCGATCTTCTATTTTTTCGTAGCCACGATCAATATTATAAATATTCTCCACTCGCGATTCCCCTTTCGCGATTATGGCCGCAAGGAGAAATGCCATGCCTGCCCGCAAATCGGTACTAGCAAGATTATTAGCCGAAAGTGGAGTAGGTCCTTCGGTGAAAGCTTGATTCCCTGTATTTTTTATTTTTGCACCCATCAAATTAAGTGCGTCAATGTACGCAAGACGGCTCTCGAAAATTGTTTCAAAAATAGAACCTCCACCGTGAGCTTGAGTTAAAAATAAAGTAATAAGGGCCTGCAGATCAGTTGGAAATCCAGGGTAACCTTGAGTCTTGATCGAAAAGGCTTTCAGCGGTCGCGGTACTTTATTAAAATCTGTTATACGTACGAAATCTTTTCCGATTTTCATCTCAACTCCAGCGTGGTGAAGCAGTGAAAGCAGTGAATCAAGATGAGCTGGATCGCAGTGTGTAATATTTACATCCCTCCCAGCAAGCGCAGCTAAAACTATAAAACTTCCAGCTTCGATACGATCCGGAATTGTCTCATATGCGAGCCCTTTTGATCTAAGCAATGTTCCACCCTCGATTGCTAGAGTCGGAGTCCCTTCGCCCCATATCCTGGCACCGCACTGACGAAGAAACGTCGCGAGTGAAACTACCTCTGGCTCCATCGCTGCATTTTTAATAATCGTACGCCCCTCTGCAAGGATAGCTGTCATTAATAAAGTTTCAGTTCCCGTAACCGATGGTGCGCGAAGGTAAATTTCTGTCCCCTTGAGGCGCCCTGCGGGCGCCTCAATCAAATACCTCACCCGGTTTTCTTCTCCAGAAACCCTAACCCTTGCTCCCATTTCCTCAAACCCTTCAATAAAAAAATCAATTGGACGCTTTCCAATGTGACAGCCTCCCGGCAATGAAAAGGAAACTTTTCCCAGACGAGCAAGTAGTGGACCCGCCGCCACGATTGAAGCTCTAAACTTTTCCGAAATTTCACTTGGAATATCGGGCGATATTGGGTGGGAAAAATCAAGCTTGATTTTTCCCACCCCTACAGAACGAACATCCCCACCAAGAGACGCAAGCAATTCTTTCATTCTCTCCATGTCTTCAATTATTGGAGCGTTGTGAATTAACAATGAATCCTCAAAAAGCAGTCCTGCAGCAAGAAGTTTTAATGAAGCATTTTTTGCCCCGCGGACAGGAATCTCACCTTCAAGTTTTTTCTTGCCAGCGAGACCTTTGATAATAAATGCCCCCTCCATAATGCCTGAATTATAGTCTTCGATTTTAAAAAAGCTATTTATGTGCAATTATACCCAGATGAATCTACTTACTGTCATACCCCTAGCTCGCGGAATCTTCAAAGAAACACTCACTTATTTCACGAAGGAGACCCCGCGCGTCGGTCAGGCGGTTACGGTTCCTATTCGTGGAAAAAAAGTTATTGCCCTTGTTGTTAAGGTTGAACCAGTCGCAGATCTCAAACAAGCAATTAGAAGCGCGTCTTTTGTAACAAAAAAGG
>JBBUBG010000071.1:0-6568 GCA_038058345.1 Patescibacteria group bacterium
TGTTATCCATCTTTTTTCATCTTCATTATACTTCTGCCATTGGTGCATGACTGAAACACCAAAATTTGCGGGTGCGAAAATTGCAGAGTAAGCATACAATGAATCCCCCGTGCTAACATGAAGGGTTTTTCTTGTTTTGAAAAAATCAAAGAATCCAGATGGCTCGTCCATTACGTCATAGTCAGTACCACTGCGAACAACACTATGATAAATTCCAATCTCTCGCAATGCAAGAGGAAGCGGTGGAATTATATTTAAAAAATACAGAACATTCATCACGCCAAAAATAAGTATGATAATACCTCGAAGCAATCCCCGATGATCACTGATCCTTTCAGGAACTAATCGAATAAGTAATTTAATAAAAAGAGTAATTAACGCCAGGCTGATTACGCCTGAAATTATAAACATTTCGGGACCTATTTGTTTCAAAGCAAGCGGAACCAAAAAAATTAAATACAAAAAAAGTGCAAGAAAAAGAAAACCAGTCTGCAAAATAAGTCGTGTGTAATATTTTTTTGCAAACTCATTTCCCAAAAGTAACAGGGAAAGAATTAAAAGAAACGGCCAGCTTGCAGTCAATGAGGATGAACGAAAATAATAGATCAAGAATCTTCCGAACAATCCTCCAAAAGCAAACTGCATTGCCACAAAAAGCCACATGTATCCGCCTTCGGAAATAAATCTCGCCCTTCCACTTTCATAAAGATTTATGATGATAATCCCTGTCGCAACGAGCAAAAGGTAAAAGACAAGAACTGCATTTGTTAAAAACTCATCAACGCGAACGAGAGTCAGGCTATCAAAAATTAGAGCAAGTCCGATTGCGCTTGCAGAAAGTAATCTCTCGTATCTTTCAAAAAAGAACCCTAGCTTCGACATTGCCTTTATTATACCAAAAGTTAAGCCCCACACTATGTGTAGGGCTCGTTGAGTAGCATCGCCACTCAACTATCATGTAATTGCATTGAACACATGGGCAAAGTGAGTCTTGAGCTTCTTTCGGAGAAGCCCTTCCCACACTGACGCATGCTTTTTGTCTCTACCAAACTTTTGACCAACCGCCTCTAACCAAAGCGGTCTCATGTCAAAAACCTCCGGCAGGATTCTATTGTGAAAAACAAATCTCTCTCGCTCATCGAGCTTCTCAATGAGAAGATTTAGTCTCTTCACGGTGTCTGGCTTAAGAGTTGCCCGGATTTTATGAGCTTCTGGCAGAAGCTCTCCAAGAACGGCTCCTCCACCTTCACCAACAGGCAAATTGAGAGATGTGATTTCTCCGACCGAACGATGTATTTTTTCATACATCTCAAGTTGAAGCTCTGTCCACTTGTTGGACTTCTTTTTTGAGTCCTCATCTGCTCTCTCTTCGTCATCCTGAAACAACCGCTCGATAACTTCCTTCCGAGTTGGCCTCCGTCCGAGTTCCTGATGAAGTTTTTTCTCCGTTCCTGAAGCGCGCACCATCCTCTGGGCAGTATCCTCCTGTACGGGGATAATCTTCGACTGAAGAACTGCCCTATAAATCGCTCTCTTGATCGCAGGCACGGAGTAGGTACTGAACTTTAGATGGCGAGCTGGCTCAAACATCTCAGTTGCGCGAATAAGCGCCATGCACCCTGCCTGATACAAATCAAGAAAATCAACACTGTCGCGCATGCTTGCCACCTTCGCGACGCGAGAGACTAGACGCAAATTGCTTCCGATCAGTTGCAAAAAAATCTCAGGCCGATGGTGAATATTCCATTCATTCCACAACTCAGCAAACTTCTCGTCATCAAGACGCGGAAACATCCCGATCTGTTTGTGAATTGCGTGAATCGCATCCACGCCAGTAATCCTTAGCGCCATTCCAGAACCCTCCAAAGTTCGAGCAATCTTGCTCATCTACGTTAGAACTTCCAAATAGACATTGGCATAAAATTTGACAAGAGTCAAACTCGGATAAATTTGTAAATTGTGGTAGCGTAGTTCATATGAAATCGATGCTGAGAATTTTTTTTCCTGACACGATCTGGAAGCAGTTACGAAACTATAATAAATGGATCAGAGTTGAAAGAAAAAGCCCAATTGCGGGCAGAACATTTTCTTTACTTAATATGTATTTCACTGTCTTACGCGTTATTTTTAAGGAGAACATTCAAATTGTCCGCCCCTTAGACTTCCCCGACGAGATGATCCTAATGTCAGTTAATTCCTCTGCCGAAACTACTCGCCTATACGGTTGTCGCAAAGAACCAGAAACTATTCGATGGCTACGTGAATATATTAAACCCGGTGATGTGTTTTTTGATATTGGAGCTCATGTTGCTACCTATTCACTTGTGGCATGGTTTCTCGGAAGAAGACAAATTAGAGTTTTCGCCTTTGAGCCATCCGCTACTCCGCTAAAGACAGCCCTAGAAAATATCAGACTCAATGGAGCAGAAAAAGATATCAAGATAATCCCGCTTGCTTTATCCTCGAGCAATGAAATTGGTAACATAAATCAAATAACACTCGATACGGCGAGCAAGATTTTTAATTTACCTAATCCGACTGTAGTTAAAATCGATGTTGATGGCGCAGAAAAAGAGCTAGTTTTTGGAGGAAGAAAAACACTCACATTACCTTCAATCAAAACTGTTCTGATAGAAATTACTGCATCAAAAAATGTGACGGAGGAAATCGAAGAATTCTTTATCACCGCAGGCTTTACAATAAAGGAAAAACATAATCGCGGGCACGGAGACACAACTAACTACATTTTTTCACGAATTTAAAAAGAAAAAAGTAGTGCCCGACCTCTATGTTGGAAGTCGGGCACAAAAAGAGCTATTTCGATGCTAAGAGTGAGGAAATCCTCGCTTCTAGCGCATCAGCTAGACTGATGAAAGTAAACGATACCATCGCGGACTGGACAGCAAACCATCCGTCCGGATCAAAATACCACTTCGAGCACTCATCCCCGAGAACAGGGGCTAATATTCCTCGAAGAGGAGCTAACCCATCACGTACCATAATCCCGGTTGTGCCATTCATGGAGTAGACGACAGCATCACATCCCTCATCAAGGAGATGGTATGCAAGGCCGACCGAACCCTTCGTCACAATCGCGACGTGAGAACGTTCACGATTTACGTTAAAAGCACGGAGGGCTAGCTTTGAATTGTGCGCCCTTGCCTTCTCTATCGCATAAAGCGATTCGAAAGCCTGGAAAGCCCAATTAAAAAGAAGGTCAACTTTCTCCTTGTTAGAGATAGCGACAGCTCGATACAAAGTCCGCAAGCTTGTACGCGTTAGATCAGGAAGATGCTTCTTCCCAGCACGCGCCTCAATGAGTAGCGGCTCTAAAATCTTCCGCGCCTGCGGAGCGACCCAATCGCGAGCACACATATCCGAGAGCGATGGAATCCCTCCCGCCAAATCATGTGGCCGAAAAAAAATACCGCGATCAATGCCGATTACAAGATCGGCCTTTTCAACCTGGTCGCCGTCGTAATTCACATCTACGAACACTACCCTCCTCCTGATTTCAATCGCAGTCATCGGGGGCAATTGCTCTTTGAAATGCACCCAGATCCAGATCGCGAGGGCGATATCCAACGACGGCCTGTTTCTTGTCAGAATTGTTCCGCGTTCAAAATGCGCCTTAGTCACAGAAGACCTCCTGGTCAGATTAAGCGAACTCGAAATCCGTGCAAAATAATATCACTTAATCTATCTTTTGTCCAATTTAATTCAATTTGCTGATAAATCTTTACTTACAGCACTTGTTCCAGAAAAACGCCATTAACCAGCCAAAAATATATCCTACAACAAAAGTTAATACGACAAGTTGTCCAGCCAAAATCAAATCAAAAGGCAATACTGTAATTGGAACGCTTATCCTGTGTAGATTGTAAAGAAAATCTACCACAACCTGTCCCATTCCAGATGCAATCAAGATGCTCCAAACAAGATGCGCAAAACTAAACAAAAAAGCAAAAGTTAAACCCATACTATTCTTATTCATTTTTTCCATATTATTGTAAATTATTTTTTTAATAAATCTAAAACCCTATGCTCTCCGCATTAACCACCCGGCCATAAGCAGAATCCCAGCGACGATATTTAGCACTGCATGTGCAAACATCATTTCAGGAGGAAGCCCGCCAAGCATCAGCATGTAGAGATGCGTGCCTAATACGACAATCAATCCAATCATGTACAACCACCAACTCAATTTATTATTTTGATACATATATTTTATATTTATTACATACTAATCATAACATACTCAATCAAGAATCAATCCCCACCGCTTGGCTTATGCTCGTGAAGCCATCCTTTTTAAGAAGTTCGGCCAATCCCTGGTTAATTTCACTGACAACCTGCGGGCCTTCAAAAATCATTCCTGTTATCATTTCAATCAAGGATGCGCCAAGTTTAATTTTTCGATAAGCATCTTCGGCAGTAAACACACCACCACAGCCAATCAGAACAAATCTCTTGCCCTCTTTCCTGTAAATGTACTCGAGCATTTTGTCAGACATCCCACCCACAACCTTCCCACTTAGGCCTCCCCTCTCCGGAATATTAGAATCAAGAATTTTTGGGTTATCTCTCTTCTTCGTAAGATTCGTGCAAACAAGTCCATGGATTCGATGTGCGCGGACAATATCAAGGAGTCGATCAAGTTCCACTTCAGTGAGGTCGGGCGAGAGTTTTAAAAAAATGGGTTTTTGTGTTGGTATCCTATCAATGGTAGCAAGAAGTAATTCAAGCTTTCCCGGGTCAATGAACGGCTGACCACCTCCTGCGTTTGGACAACTTATATTGACGGTCACATAGTCCACCAGTAATTCCATGACACTAAAAGCCTCTGCATAATCTTTAATTGCACTTTCAAGATTCAAATTCTCTTTGCAATTTGTCATCGCAACACTTACACCAATTGGAATATCAAACTTCTTGTTGTGAAGCCTTTTTGCGACAACCTCACACCCTTCATTTTTGAGGCCATAATACACAACCAAACCTTTGGACTTTGGGAGGCGCCAGAGCCGGGGCTTCGGATTCCCATCGCATGGCTTCGCGGTCACAGAGCCAACCTCTACAAAACCAAAACCGACAGATGGCAGAATATCAGCAAGATAAGCGTCTTTGTCAAAACCCGCCGATAACCCAATTGGATTTTTGAAATCGATACCCAAGACCGTCTGTTCAAGAATAGAATTTTTGTATCCGAAGAATGCGCTCGTTGTTTTTCGACCAAAACCCCACCGCCCCAAAATAATACCGACCCTCGTCATCTGGTCATGCACAAACTCCGGATCCATGCCGAAAAATATCGGCTTAAGAACGCCCTTATACAATCCACCGATAACTTTATTTCTATAAAATATTATGACTTCACCCATAAAAACAGCGAGGTTTTTCATATTTTTAATTAGCTTCTAACGCCTTCCTTGATATTGAGAAAGGGCCGCTATTTTCCTTCTTGTAAAAACCGCTGCTTTTTCTAGGGTGCCGATCAAGACTCGAGTTTCTGAAATGACTTCTCCTGCTTCTTCCCTTCCGCTCTGAACTAATCCACTCACTAAACTTTGAGATAATGGGGACTGAGATAATGGGGACTGTCACCATTATCTCCCCATTATCTAAGATAATAATGGGGACTGTCACCATTATCTCACCATTATCTAAAATCTGAAGATAATGGGGACTGTCACCATTATCTCACCATTATCTAAAATCTGTAGATAATGGAAAAGAATGGTGGCTGTCCCCATTCTCCGTCCCCATTCTCCTAAAACCAAGTCCACCCAGTAGGTGCCTATCGAAAAATTGAGATATCTTTGAATACGCTTGAGCGAGGTTTATAAAAAACTTTAATTGGGTATTTATTTGTTTCACATATATTTGATTAATCAATCATACATCAAATACCTTCACAAACGAAATTCCGATCTTCACTGTGCCCTTAAAAACAAGGGGTGATTCCCGTATTTTTATTTATGCAGTAATTTATCTATTGAAGTAAGCGTCAAAAATGACATTGCTATCTGCGGGTTCGCTCAGAAGGACTGAATAATTGCCCTTTGCCCAAGTAGTCAACTTTTCTCCTTTTTGCTTAGGATCTGTTTGATGAACAGTAATGCCAGCAATTGTTCGTTCCGTTGTAATTCCTAGGCCCGCATAGAAATTTAAAAGATATCCATTAAAATAAGACTTCTGGTCTGCTTCATTCGCGAAAACGTTCACGTCTGCTCCATAAGACACTCCGTCCTTTATATATGATGCGGAATATTCTGTGCGACTAATACCCTTATGGGTGCCAGGTGTTTTGATATATTTTACATATTTGAAACTAACTATATCTTTTAAAATAAGATACTCGGCATCAACAGAGTCTGCCCCTGTCTGAATACTAGGATTTAACTCTCTCTGCATTATCTTAGTCTTGCTTGGAATATTT
Organism: Patescibacteria group bacterium; assembly: GCA_038058345.1. Classification (GTDB taxonomy): domain Bacteria; phylum Patescibacteriota; class Minisyncoccia; order Phycocordibacterales; family JBBUBG01; genus JBBUBG01. The sequence continues at coordinate 6,440 of JBBUBG010000071.1, forward strand.
AAGATTTCAGAGATACATTGTCCACCAAGATTTCCCCCAGCTACTAAATTATAAGAGTCAATCGCGCTAGATTTTCCACCTCGGACATCTTTTGCAAACTGTACCAAAAGTTCTCTGGGCATAGCATTT
>JBBUBG010000072.1:0-2150 GCA_038058345.1 Patescibacteria group bacterium
TGTCTCAATCGCAACATCCGTACCCGCGCCAATGGCAATGCCCACATCAGCTTGCGCAAGTGCTGGGGCATCGTTGACACCATCTCCCACCATTGCTGTGAATTTTCCTTCTTGTTGGAGTTTTTTGACATAGCTTGCCTTGTCCGCTGGCATCACTTCTGCAAAGACTCTCTCTATTCCAATTTGGCTCGCTACTTTTTCCGCGGTCATTTTATTATCGCCAGTGATCATGGCAATCTCAATTCCCAAAGCCTTCAAGTTGTATATCGGAAGTAGAAACCATTATTTCCCTGCCGTCTTTAAAGACTCTAGCTTGAGGCGGTACAAGGTCAAAAAGCGCTTGCAGGGCATCAGTTGTCCCACGTCTAGATTTCATTTCCATCCAATGGCCGAATAGGACGAAGGTAATAAGAAGTGCCGCCGCTTCATAGTACGAATCTGCACTCCCAAGAAATGTGAGAAGTACGCTGAAGGAATAGGCGGCAGTAGTACCGACAGCAATAAGCACTGCCATATTAAGCACCCTACTTTTGAGAGCAAAATAGGTTGAGTATAGGAAAATCCAACCGGAATAGAAAAATACCGGTGTTGTCAGAATAAAGAGAAGCCACGGGATGGAGAGTGGGGATGGGAGATTAAGTTTCAGGTATTCAGTTCCCAGCGGGGAGTAGAGAATAATGGGAATTGTGAGGATAAGAGCAAAAAAGAATTTATTACGAATATCTATCTCCATAAGTCGAGCCATTTCGCGACCGGCAAGACAAGTATGATCCATGCCCATAGTAATAGACATGCTCATCTTGAATTTCTCCCAGAATCCCATCTTGGAAACATCACCCCTCCCATGACCAGTGTGACCAATATGTTTTTCCTCCAAGTCTTTCTTAACGAGTCTCATCCCACACTTAGGGCATACGCCTGGCCGATCATGCTGTATTTCAGAATGCATTGGGCAAGTGTAAATTATTTTTTCTTTCATTGTATGATGATCGTGATTCATATATTTATAAAAATTATTACTCAACTAAAATCCACGAAAGTGATCGTTGCACACCACCAATCTCTTTTATGTTTAATTTCAGATCTTGTGGATAGGGTGCAACAGAGGCAAAGATCAGTACACCTTCTCTATGATGACCTCCCGCTGGCGTGCCTTCCCACCTAATGGGGCGATATTCCTTGTCAGAATCAGCAACTAGTACCGCAACTTTTGTCATGTCTTGATCCAGTTCAACAGAGTGAGTGCTCATTACAATATCAAACTTCCATTCTCCTGATTCCGCTCTAAGGTCAGACGGGGTGACAGTTACGGTTACGCTCGCCTGATCGTCAACTTTAGATTCCCATTTTTGAGGAGTATTAAGAGCGTCAGAATTATTTTGTGTTGGATTAGAAACAGTTTTTGGGTTAAAAAAAATCAGGAATCCTCCTATAGACGCGACCAATAATAAGATTGTTATTACTGATTTTTTCATAGGTTTTTCTTAAATTTAACAATCCTGTTCAACATATATCCGATCCCAACAATATTAAAAAGGATGCCGACCCAAAACAGCTTGACTTGATATTGGGCGGCAAACGTAGCGAGTCCGGTCACCCCAAGAATAGGGACTAAGTTCACTAAATAGTGTGCGCAACAAGAAATCATGGCCGCAGTAGAAGTGGTTCCAGATACACCAACTACTTTACCCATGCCTTGTCCGCTATGCACCAAACCTTTGATGTACTGGTACAAGGCAATCTGAATTCCAAAACCTATTGCTAAACTAACAATAAAATACCAAAAAGTTGCGAATTGGATTTGAGCAAAACTCCACCCAGAGACAAGTGTCAGCACTGCAAAATAAACTCCAAGTAAAATCGCGCTTGCAAGCATCCCGTATAAAGTTGATTTTGCGATGTTGTTAGTCATCTTATTTTATGTGTTAGCGATTGTTTTTTCCATTGAGGAATAAATGCCGGCGTTTCTTTGCCTTGATTGCAATGATTTTTTAATGGCAACACCCGTGACCAGAATGATCTTTCTTGTCCTTGCTGTTTTTATTATCCTCCTCGTTGGCAATAGGCTGTTCCTCATCAGAATGTTTATGCGATCGACCCATCATAAAGAAGTGAGCAATTACCATCACTGCGACACCTCCAAAGATAAT
>JBBUBG010000073.1:0-1774 GCA_038058345.1 Patescibacteria group bacterium
CGCCCTCCACCCAAACCCGCCTCCCAATATCCACACCCCCCATAACTGTGCGAGGCTTAGCCTCGCACAGTGGGGAGAAGGATCTTTTTGTCTAGGGTTCCCCTAGCCAAAACTTTGAACCCCTAGGATTGTGAGATAAGGGCTAAAAAATGGGAGTTAGATGCCTTTTCAATCCCAACACCGAAAATCTCCAGACATATCCGGAGTAACTTTTTTTGCGTACACGAGGTACGCACTATCGTAGCCAAGGAGAAGAGTCTCTTCCATCACGGCAGACAGAAAGAAATCATCCGACAGCAGAGCACGTGATTCTTTCGTCACAGAAAGAACGGCAACCTTACTCCCAACAATAGCAGACGAAACGTGCTCTGATGCGCGCTCGTAATACTTTACCATCTCATCAAGTGATCCTTTCAACAATCTTACTTCCACCGTGTAGTAATAGCACCCGTTCGAAGTATTCCCCGCCGTTGTCGCTTCGCCAAAATAGGTGTATGACCTTATCAGTGTGGTGCCAATTGGATGTGGCATGTCTGCAAACGCACGTTCAAGCCGGTGCATTTCCAACATGTGAGAAGGAACACTGCCTAATATCCAAGCCCCGACAAGAAAAAGCGCAAGTAATATGACCGACGTGATACAGCCAAACAGTATCTTCAAAAAAAGTGAACTAGGCAAGCCACTCTTTCGCATATCCATAAAATTCATTGGCTATTTGTTCTCCGCGTTTGTTCGACTCCGGATTCGGGTGAGGACGTCCATATCCTTGATGATAGAGTGTGCCAATAATTTCCGGTCGATTGGAAAGGTCGACGTACCGCGACCATAGGCGAATGACTCGTCGTACAAATGCCGCCGCGAAACGAATATTGTGCCTTGGCATAATGACATACTGATAGAGATATTCACGATCTCGCTTTTTTAAGTTTCCACTAAACGGAAGCTTTTTATCGTCAGGGTTAGGATTATATAAACCTATTTTAATGAGCTCGTTCGCGGTTTCCAGCTTTATCTGTGCAACACCAACAGAAACATTTCTACCCAACAAGTCCAGTAGTAATTTGTCCTGTATTTCTTCAAATGGACTTCGGCGAATTATTTCGTCAATAATTATTGCACCCAAGAGATATCGATCTATATCAGATGCTCGAGCGGCCTGTGTAATAATGGAAGCATTCAACTTGATACGATCTCGCACTACGGAGATAAATGCTTTATCACCATTAATGGTTTCAATAAAAGCTTTTCCCAATTCAACGATTGATGCACTGTACTCTGCGACATACATACCTATGGCGTCAGTACTCTGGAAATGTCTCGTGTGGTTTGCATACGCAACGATGTCGGCCGCAGTTATCGACTTTGTGTCCATATTGTCAGCATCAAAAGCATTTGGATATGATCGCAGATATTTACCAAATTTACCCTCTACAAGAAAGACATTCTCTAACCCACCCTTATTCGCCACATCAATAGCATTCTTGAGTGTAAGTATCTCCTGTGAATCAGTCAGAAAACCGAGACTTTTACCACGCGTATTAGTTACAGCGAGAAGAATATTCATATACGTAAATATAATACCACAGCGCTCCATATGCCATCTAATATTGTGGCTAGGGTTCCCCTAGCCACATGGTTAGAGTTCAACTCTAACCATGTTAACTGTGCGAGGCTTAGCCTCGCACAGTTAGTATCTTTTCAACTAGATTATCTAAATCTTGATTTTTGTCCCAAATTTCTTTCATTTTATTGTATTGCTCTTTGCAGTTATCAT
>JBBUBG010000074.1:0-13766 GCA_038058345.1 Patescibacteria group bacterium
GCATTTGAATATGGGCAAGGCTATGTCGCTCTCTCGAGAGTGCGTGCTTTTGAAGGATTATATTTAGTCGGACACAATGCTCGCGCTCTTTAAGTGCATCCTCAAATTTTGGAGCAGGATAGAGAGCTTCGTACCAGGTCGGATTTGGCGCAAAAAACTTATCAGAATATTCCTCAAGGCGAGAAGGAGAGACTGGAGGAGTCCTTTCTTATTAAATCTGGTGGGACTATAAAAAAAGTTGGGGGTTCAAAAAAGAAATTTAAGGGCGGCGGCGAAGCCGCCGCCCCCTCCACCTACGACCAAACACTTGCGCTAATTCTCGCAAAAAAATCACTTACAGAAATTGCAGACGAGCGCATGTATACCTTATCTACGATCATGAATCATCTTGAAAAACTTGCAGAGGAGAAAAAAATCACTCGCCAGGATATCGAGCCTCACCTAACTTCTACTGCAAAAGAATCAATAAAAGAGATTAATAAATTATTCGATAAACTTTCCAAAGAAAAGCTTACTCCAGTTTTTGAAGCGCTTTCCGGGACTATTTCATACGAAGATTTACGCCTTGCGAGGATATTATTGACTCTTCCTTAAAAAATGTTAATCTTTTGAGCGGAACAACCTACAGTTCGCTAGAACAAGGAGTGCTTAAAAATGAACGATCAAGAACGTTTGTTGCAAATTCAAATGTGGGAAGAGTTTGTTGCTTGGATTAAGAATGAAAAAATTCTTACACCCGAGCAGATCCTAAAGTTTGATGCTGGGGTCCAAAGGTTTCTGGCTACTGGCCAATTTTCGGCCGAAACAAAAGAGTACGTCGAGCCCGGATTCTTGAAAGAAGAACGACATTCTGGGATGTTCGTCCCCCAATCAAAAAACATTCTTGATATGTCAATTGATGAGTTCATCACTCGGGAAAGAATGGGTTCTTTTGGTGCTAGGAATTTCGTCCGAGTACGCAACTGGATTTTATGTGGAGCGAGCGAAGAGGAGCGTAATCTAACGAATGTATATGTTCGTGGTGGTTTACTAAAACCAACTAGAGATCACCGATGCCCCTTAATAAAAACAGTTAGAGACCTGACTAATTGTAGAATTTCAGATTTGCTGAATATGCCAAACTTTGGAAAAAAATGTTTGTCAGACGTACGAAGGATGCTTGCAGAGGTTGGTCTAAAACTGAAAGGCGATTGAGTTAATCAAATACCGGATGGTCAGAATCCCCAGGCATGCCTGGGGATTATCTATCTTTTTTGATCTACTTCCTTGGACACCGGGCATCCAAGGGAGGCTTCGACGAAAGTGAGCCATATTGTTTCAATTGGCATGGCGGAATCAGTTAGAAAATAACAACGAGATTTAAGCGATGGAGGCGTGTTTGAGTAAATGTACTCATTTACGAGTTCGCCGTGAATCGCAAAATTGAGGCGATTATTTTCTTGGCTGACGAGCTCGAGCAAAAGTTCACCAGAACTTTATGCGTGCCAATTTAAATAATATAGTGAACTTCGCGCCACTGTTTTGACTCGAAGGAATCTATATGGTACATTTACTAGCTACTGGCCAGAAAGCCTATCCATAGTCTAAACGTCAAATAGAATTATCAAGTAAGGCTTGTCTCCCAAAATATCCAAATTTCTGCTGCAAATCGCCTCTCACTTGTCGCCATATTCCCGATATGCCATCTCGTGATAGTCGATTTTCGCTAGAAATTTGAATATTTTGGAAAGACATTAGACTACGGATAGGCTTTTGGGGCCATTTTAATTTTATGGAAATAAGAAATATCGCAATTATTGCTCACGTTGACCACGGCAAGACAACTCTTACTGATGCTTTGATGCGTCAAGCAGGGGCCACTAAAGAGGGTGCTACGATGGACTCAAATGCCCTCGAGCAAGAGCGCGGTATTACAATTTATGCAAAAAACGCGGCGGTAAATTACAAAGGTACAAAAATCAATATTGTTGATACTCCAGGCCACGCAGACTTCGGCTCTGAAGTTGAGCGAGTTCTCCGATCAATCGATTCCGTACTTCTTGTTGTTGATGCACAAGAAGGCCCGATGCCCCAAACCCGTTTCGTTTTAAAGAAGTCACTCGAGCTTGGGCTTAAGCCAATTGTTGTAATTAATAAGATTGATAAACCTGCCGCTGACCCTGCTCGCGCAGAAGAGCAGGTGCTTGAGCTTTTTCTTGAGCTTGGTGCATCTGATGCGCAGGCAGATTTTCCTGTTGTCTTTGCAATTGGCCGTGCTGGAATTGCCAAAATAAAACTAACTGATGAATCGACAGATTTAACTCCCCTGTTTGAAACAATTATTTCGCATGTGCCATCTTCCTCGTCACCGGAGCTCGAACAGAAGCCAGTGCGATTTCAGCCATTTAATTTAGGATACGATAATTTTCTCGGACGTCTTGCTATCGGTCGTGTTTACGATGGCATATTAAAGTCTGGCGTAAATCTTTTTGTAAAAAAACCATCGGGTGAAGTCAGGCCAGGAAAAATTACTAAGATTTACACTTTTAGTGGAACCGAAAAAGTTGATGTCTCGGAGGCCGTCGCCGGAGACATTGTTATGATTGCCGGATTCCCAGATATCGATGTTGGAGAAACTATTATTGACGACAGAGAGACTCCAGCACTTTCTGCTATTACAGTTGATGAGCCAACAATTTCCCTTACATTTCTTGTGAATGATTCTCCATTTGGTGGACGCGAAGGAAAATTCGTAACATCAAGGCAGATTAGAGATTATCTTGAACGCGAGCTTGAAATGAACGTAGGACTTAAGGTTGATTTTGAATCTGGTGATAATTTTCGCGTGTACGGGAGAGGTGAGCTTCACATTGCTATCTTGCTAGAAAATATGCGCAGGGCAGGTTATGAGCTTCAGGTTTCTCAACCACAGGTAGTTATTCACGAAGTTGATGGAGTTAAAACTGAACCTTTTGAAGAAGTTATTATTGATACGCCAAAAGAATATCAAGGAGTGGTTATTGAACGACTCGGTTCGCGAGGATTTGTTTTAAAAAATATGAGTTCCAGTGATCCTATTGTGCGTCTTACTTTTGAGGGGCCTACTCGAGGATTACTCGGATACCGCAGTCAGTTTATTGTTGATACAAAGGGAGAAGGAATTTTTGCTTCAAGATTTGTTGAGTTTCGTCCTTTTGCAGGAGAGATTCGCAAAAGAGCAGTTGGTTCGATGATTTCGATGACTTCTGGAAAAGCACTTGGCTTTGCACTCTGGAATTTACAGGAGCGCGGACAAATGTATATTGGCCCAAGTACGCAGGTTTACGAAGGAATGGTTATCGGTAATGTTACAAAGGGTGAAGATCTTTCAGTGAATCCCACAAAAGGGAAACAGCTTACCAACATGCGCGCCTCTGGTTCAGATGAAGCGGTAGATCTTGTTCCTCCGCTTACAGTAACTATCGAGAGAGGTCTCGAAATTATGCAATCTGACGAATATCTTGAAATTACTCCAAGCTCTGTGCGTCTTCGAAAGCAGTATCTCACTGATACTGACCGCGCGAAAGCAAAAAGATAGTCAAAAGATTATTTTGCGTTGCCCTGCTTTACTCTTATTTCCGTTTCTTTTGCATATTTTTGGATCCTTCTGAAACATTTCGAAAACAATACGCGACTATTGACGCTAGCATCTGAATAATTTATTCCCATTCCGGTCTTTTCCATTACTTCTTTTTGAGTGTCCTCTTCAGTAATTTCATGTGCTATGAAGAGCTTTGCAAGAATGAAGTAGCTATAAAAATCTGATTCTTTGTCCCTATCGTGACGAAACTCTTTTTCTTCTTTTTTGTCTGCTTCGAGAATACGATTAAAATATTCCTCACATTTAGCTCGTAGGATTTTTTGTATTTCAGGATTCTCTGGTAGTGTTAGTCTATTTTTCAGCCTCTCCTCATGTGCCTTCTCGTTTAATATATCCTTTACATTGTAACCTCTATCTTCAAGCTCAAAAAGGGCGAGTTCTATAAGTTTTTCCGAATTTTCTGTATTCCATTTTGTGCCTCTTACTATTGCAGGTACTCTAGGCGAGAAGTACCCATTATTCCAGCTGTCTCTAACTGTCTGTATGAAGCTACCCCCGAGAAATGTGGGATCGTTGTATCCACCATCATTTCTATATTGAATATATTCGTCAACTAGATAATTTGCCGCTGACCGGATAGCTTCAGCGGAGGGATCTTTTAGATCATTTTTAGGAATTTGTTCACGCTTAATTCCATATCCGTGATTAGAGAATCCATTAGTAGTGTTTCTCGAGAGGAGATCCTCTTGAATTTTTAGACCTAATCTTGCCCAAAGTTCATTTATTGATTCTTCTGTCCATTTTTTTGCTTTCACTTCTGCGGGTGTATTCTCGTCAAAAATGCCGGCTTTCCATGCTCGAAGATAAGAGTCTATGTGAGTAATCTTATAATTATTTTCAAGATCTTTTGAGAGCGGGAGAAGATATTCCGAAGCAGACTCTATTTCATGATGAGTAGGTCGATCTTTTGGATCGATAATTTCTTGAGCCTTAATTATGAGGACATCCTCAGCGGACTTTGTTTTTAGCATTTTTTCCATAATTATTATATTAAGCCATCCTGTGATAAAATCAAATCCATGGAAAATAAAAAGCTGGAGACTGCAATGTTCGGGGCTGGATGTTTTTGGGGAGTGGAAGATTTTTATAGAAAGGCAAAAGGCGTAAGAGAGACGGTGGTGGGATATTCGGGTGGATTCAAGCCTGATCCAACATATGAAGATGTTTGTACGGATGAAACTAACCACGCAGAGGTTGTTGTGATCAAATTTACTCCGGTAGAAATTAGCTATAAGAAACTTTTAGAAATTTTTTGGGAAAACCATGATCCGACATCGCAGGATCGTCAGGGGCCGGATATTGGTACCCAATTTCGTTCAGTAATTTTTTATTATTCTTCTGAACAACAAAGATTTGCAGAAGCATCGCGTGAGATGATTGATAAATCTGGGAAATATAGAACAAAAATAGTAACGCAGATTGCCCCAGCCCAGCAGTTCTGGAGGGCGGAGGATTACCATCAGAGATATTACGAAAGAAAGTGTATATTAAAGTAAAAGTTACAGCAGGGGCAAAAAAAGAGTCGTACGCAAAGCTCGGTGAAGATAGTTTCCGTATTCGAGTTAAAGAGCCTGCTGTACGCAATCTTGCAAATGAGCGTGTTCTCGCGATTATTGCAGAGCAATTAAAACTAAATAACCGTTTGCTGAAAATAATTTCTGGACATAGGTCGCCTTCAAAAATAATATCAATAAGAGATTAATGATGACATTACGCTGTGCCTCTGAACTACTTTTACCTAGAACATACGAGGACGTGTGGTATCGGGGAGAGGCGTATCTTGATCGAGGCTTGGTTAAGATTTTGTCTCATGATGATAAATCAGTTAGAGCATTGGTCAAGGGTTCAGATGAGTATGTGGTGACGATGTCAATTTCTGGGAGCTCACTTGCCAGAAGATGTAGCTGCCCATACGCGCGTGGTGGTACGGCAAGGTCTCCTGGGTGTAAACATCAATCAGCAGTTGCCCTGGCGTGGGATATCGCTAGGCGGTTTAGTGCACCAACTCGCGAAGATATTGAAACAAAAAGCATGCCACCTCCTCTCGTTTCGATTTTTGATATTGAAAGGGCAAGGGGGAATCCCTTATCTGCAAATTTAGAGGTTTTGCGATTGGCTGCGAGCGAGGGAAGTGCATGGGTGAAGCCACATGCGCGCCTTCCGCTCGCGCCTGATTTTGAGAGAGATCTCGGGAGAGCGCTTTCCTTGGATGATTTTAAGCAGGCCCACAGGACCATGCTTCGCTGGACGAGACTTCCTCTTTTTGACCCATATTTTTGCGCAGGAGAAATGATTGCGGCGAATTGCGAGATCATTCGGGCGGGTACGCTTCGCGTGCCCGCCTCCAGTGCCCTTTCCTCTGCCCTCGCTCTCCTCGAAGCTGTTAAATTTCACGAGAAGCTCCTCGATGGATTGATTGATGATTCTGATAATTTCAGAGAGTTTAGTGAGGCCCACCTCGAGGCTTTTTCAGACGCCGTTAAAAAAATTAAGCCTGTACCTACTGAAAAAGCCTATTTTGATACGACACTTTGGAATTATGAACGAGTCCGAGAAAAACTCTCGTAGGTATTTAAATTTAATTATTAATATTAGAACACACCAAAAATACGAAGGACTGTCCTTCGTTTTTTTGTTTGACAATGTGGGGGTATGTCTGATATAAAGTATTCAGTGCGCAGTACAAACGGAAAATAAGTGAGGAGAATGCGTGAAAAGCTTCACCCTGGCGCCGAGGTCACGGAAAAATTCTGACGAGATGCTCTACACCGTGGAGCTCATGGGGCGACATGTGCCGTCGCGGCACTACGTTCCCATTCTGAAGGGAACCGAGATCACAGCGCCGCCTGATGCCTATTTCCATGTCGGAAACAATACGTTTCCGATTGAGAACTGGCATCGTGTCACCTCTACTCTCCCACCTGAAAGCAAAATCACTTTCAGTGGAATGAAGGGGAAGGTTCACGTTTCCTTCCCCGCCGTCCAGGCCTAATTGCCGCAATCAATAGCAGAAGAAAGGTCTGCTTGTCGCCGCTCTGTCATTCGTGACGGGGCGGCTTCTCTTTTTCGTGCAAAATATCAATTTTTCGTGTATTATCGAGATACAATGAATAAAGGTGATCTAATTAAGGGGAAGATATCAGTAACGGCTAAAAAGATTGGTTTTGTTAGAGAGGAGGGTGCTCTACTTGGTAATGATATTTTTGTTCCACCAGATGGCATCAACACCGCATTAAACGGCGATATTGTTACCGCGGAAGTTTCGGAAATGGGAGAGGGCGGAATGAAGCCCGTTGGTAGAGTCTTAAAAATTGAAACCAGAGCAGAGACTAGCTATGTCGGGACTGTTTCAAAGAGAGGCGGAATGTGTTTTTTGATTCCAGATAGCCAGAAGATGTATACGGATATTTATTTACCAGAAACGGAATGTGCAAAAGTGAGTGCGAACGAAAAAGTCGCCGTTGAAATTTCGGAATGGAAAGATCCAAGTAAAGCTCCATCTGGAAAAATTGTAAAAATTTTTGGACCCGCGGGAAATAATGAAGTTGAAATTCAAGCAATCATTTTTTCGAGCGGCTTTTCTGAAAATTTCCCACAGGATGTTCTGAAAGAGGCGAATGCGATTTCGCACGAAGTATCAAATGAAGAAATTAAAAAGCGTCGTGACTTTAGAGAAACGGAGACTTTCACTATTGATCCAATAGATGCGAAGGATTACGACGACGCTATCTCATATAAAAAATTAGATAACGGAAATTTCGAGATCGGGATACATATTGCAGATGTCTCTCATTATTTAACAGAGGGATCGCTTCTTGAAAAAGAGGCAGAGAAAAGGGCTACTTCTGTTTATCTAGTAGACAGAACAGTTCCAATGCTTCCCGAAATACTTTCGAATGATCTCTGTAGTCTAAAGGCCGACATCGATCGTCTCGCTTTTTCTGCTGTCTTTGAGTTAGACTCCGAGGCAGAAATTGTAGGCGAATGGTTTGGTCGCACAATTATTCATTCAAACACAAGATTTAGTTATGAGTCGGCGCAAGAGGTACTTGATAAACAAACTGGCCCACATTTGGAAGCGCTCAATATGTTGAATAGGCTCGCGTATAAATTAAGAGAGCGAAAATTCGCGGCTGGCGCCATCGCTTTTGAAACAGACGAAGTTAAATTTAAGCTTGATGAAAACGGAAAGCCAATTGCCGTTTATAAAAAAGTTAGAGGCGATACGCATAAACTGGTTGAAGATTTCATGTTGCTTGCGAATAAGAGAGTTGCTGAATTTGTCACAAAAAAATCGCAAGCAAATCCATTTGTATATCGTAATCATGATTTGCCAAATATCGATCGTATCTCTGCGCTTGCGACTTTTGTTCAGAAATTTGGCTACAGCCTTAAGATGAGAGATGATGCCGTCCCACTTCAGGAGTTGAATAATCTAATGATTAGGGTAGCGGGAACACCGGAGCAAAATGTTATTCAAACAAGTATTTTGCGCTCCATGGCCAAAGCTGCATATTCAACGAAGAATATCGGGCATTATGGTTTGGCCTTTGAATATTATACGCATTTCACTTCTCCCATTCGTCGCTATCCGGATGTAATGGTGCATAGACTTTTACAGGCGAGTTTGCTCGGAGAAAAAACCAAACCAGCATCGTATTATGAGCATCTTGCAGAGCATTCAAGCATGCGAGAACAGGAGGCTTCGGAAGCAGAGCGAGCGTCTATTAAATTTAAACAGGTTGAATACATGAAGGATCATATTGGAGAGACATTCGATGGATTAATCACGGGTGTTACTAAATGGGGAATGTATATTGAAACTGTAAACGAAAAGTGTGAAGGGATGATCAAGGTCATGGATATCGCGGATGATTATTATGTATATGATGATAAAAATTATCAGCTAGTTGGTGAAAAATCTGGTAAGGCACTTAGGCTCGGTGACTTATTGAAAGTTGTTGTGAAAAATGCGGATGTGGAAAAACGAATGATCGATTTTTCACTGGCGAGCTAGCGGGAGGCGTGCTCGGCTGCTTCTTCGAATCTGACAGATAAAAGTTTTGAACCGCCATCTCGGCCGATTGTCACTCCGTATAAAACCGCAGCTTGTGCCATTGTTTCTCGATTGTGAGTTACAACTACAAGTTTAACTTGTTTTGAAAGCTCCGAAAGCATTGTTGCGTAACGATGGGAGTTTGCTTCATCGAGGGCAGCATCTGTTTCGTCTAGGACCATAAACGGCGGTGGGTTAACTCGCGACAACGCGAACAATAAAGCAATTGCGGCAAGTGTTTTCTCTCCTCCAGAAAGCATCGTTATGCTTTTAACTTTTTTTCCAGGAATCATAACGGAGAGATCAAGTCCTACTTTTTTCCCATCACTAAATTCGTATTCTCTCGGAGTTAATGATGCCGTTCCTCCACCAAAAACAATTGCAAAAAACTTTCCAAATTCAGTATTAATTTTTGAAATACCAGCGGAGAATTCTGATTCAAGAGTCGCTGTCAGGTTTTGAGATAGGGTAGAAAGAGATTCTTTTGCCGAGACAAGGTCTCGGATCTCGCTGTCAAAATGAGCGTCTCTTTCGACTAACTTTTTGTATTCAAATTCGTGTTCAGATCCAATTCCTCCAGCATCTTCTAGTCTAATAAAAAGACGGTTAAGTTTTGATGCGCGCTCTAGCAGCTGCTCTTCTCCGATTGATGCAATATCATCATCTTTAAGTTGAATGCTTTCGAATTTGATTGCTTCGCGCCCCAGTAGTTCAATCGCATTTCGAACCATCGTTTCGAAGTCAGTTTTTTCGCGCTGATACCTTGATTCGTTTAGTGAAAGCTCTCGGAGGTCTCGTTCGATTCTTTCTCGCTCCGCGTTGCTTTCATAATGGGACGCAATTTTTTGTTTATAATTTAAGCGCTCTTCTCCAATCTCGCTTTCTATTTTTGAAAGTTCTCCAATGAGAGCTTTTTCGTCATTAGATACAAGAGCAAGTCTCGTTTCCGCCTCGCTAATTTTTTCTAAAATAGAGGCAGATTCTTCGGCGTGTTTATTTTTAACCCCATCTGAAAGTGTTTGATTACACATTGCACATCGAGCTAATTCCATATCAACGTCCCATTTAACTCGTTCTGCTTTTGCTCGGAGGGAGCTTATCTCATGAGAAAGTGAGGCTAGCTCTCTCGTCATTTCATTTCTAGCTGAAATCAGACGAGAATGTCTTGATTCCAGAAGGCGTAGCGAGTCATCGTTATATTCGGGTTTGTCAGCCCCTTCGCTCGCAATGGCATCATTTCGCATCCGAAGAGCTTCTCGATTTTTTCTGACCTCATCCTCTTTTTTTGTTAAACTATATTTTTTGTGCGCTAAATGTTCCGCAGCAAGTAGGGCTGCCCCTTTTCTTAATTCTTCTACTTTGCGGGCCTTCTCAACTTGCTTTGCGAGGAACTTTAGATGCGGAGCAAGCTCCCGACGAAGTGACGCCACTTTTTCGATATTCTCGTTTGTTTTTTCTAGTTTTTTTTCAGCCTCAAGCAATTTAAATTTATATAGATTTAGTGATAGTGCCTCTTCTATCATTTCCGCTCGTTCGACAGGGGAGATCAAAAGAGCTCGGTCTGCTTCTCCCTGGCTGACAATATGTCTAGAGCTTGCTCCGAGTCCGATTGATGCGAGTAGTTCTACGATATCTTTTAGCCTGACATGACTTCCATTTACAAAATAGCCATTCGTGCCGTCCCTGTGTACTTCTCGCATGATACTAATCTCGTCGAAATCGAGTGGAAATATTTTTTTTCGATTATCAAAATAGACTGTTACAGATGCACGACTTGCTGCCGGCGCATGAGGCGTTCCATTCCAGATTAAGTCTTCGCCACGTTTTCCCCGGATGGATTTTATGGACTGCTCTCCGAGTACCCAGCGTAGGGCTTCGGCAACGTTAGATTTACCGGAACCATTAGGACCAACAATCGCAGAGATGGGTGAATCAAAAACGAGGGTCGTCTTTCGAGGAAATGACTTGAACCCTTGAATTTCCATTCGCATAAGCATTGTAAAACTATATCACACGACCCAAAAACCTGTTAAATTTTCGAACATATTATAACACACGAAAAAACGAAGGACTGTCCTTCGTTTTTTTATGGAATTGTTCGGGGCATGGTATGATGACTACATGGTAAATATTTTTAGATCACAAAAAACAGCGCGAACTTTGAGTAATCGAAAGGAGGAAGCAGAATTTGGCCCCGGAAAGGCTGGGGCATTAATATGTCCAACCTGCGGTGCATATTATTTCAAAAAATCGTGGCACCATGGCGCTGAGCAATTTTTTAAGGAAAATACCGAAGTTGCTACAAAACAGTCTTTATGTCCCGCGTGCAAGATGATAAAGGAGCATCTTTATGAAGGGAGGATTGTTATTTCAGATGTTCCTCTTCAATATGAAGAAGAGCTTGGAAATTTGATTCATAATCATAGTCATACCTCATGGGAGAAAGATCCGATGGATCGGCTGATTTCGTATAAAAAAGAAGGCAAGACATTTGTTGCAACTACAACTGAAAATCAGATGGCGCAAAAACTCGCAAGAAAAATTAAAGATGTTTTCAATAAAGTTGAGTTACAGATCAGTCACGGAAAAGAGCCATCAGATGTTGTAGAGATCAAGATTCAGTTTGTCGACTAACTACCACATTTAAGGGGATTGCGAATCGAGCGAAACCTAGCAAAAAAATCGAGTCTCGTAGGAGCGGAGGCGACGAGGGTGAGAAAAATTTCACCAGAAATTTATTCGCTCGATTTTTTTGCTAGGTTTCGCTCGATGAAAAGGGTTTATTATATCTCCGGTTTTAGTTCGGGGGTGATTTTTTCGATGAATTTTTAGAGGGGGATGGCGCCAAGTGCGCCTTCGTCTCTTGATTCAACGCTGATTGAATTTGCCTCAACTTCTTTTTTGCCGATCACTAAAATGTATGGCACTTTTTTAAGCTTGGCTTCTCTGATTCTTTTTCCGAGACTTTCGGATGATGGGTCAATCGAAACTCGTACTCCTTTTGATTTGAGTTCTTGGTAAACTTTTTGACTATATTCTGTTTCGGCCTCACCGATAGGAATAACTACAACCTGCTTGGGAGAAAGCCAAACAGGGAATGCTCCGGCGTAATGTTCAATTAAAAATGCCATAAAGCGCTCGTGGGTAGAAAGTGGGGCGCGATGGATAACAAAAACTTCGCCGTTACTTTTTCCTTCGTTGTCTGTATATTCAAGCTTGAAACGATCTTTTGCTAGAAAGTCGAGTTGAATTGTAGACATTGTTTCTTCTCGCCCGAGTGCTGACTTAAATTGGACGTCAACTTTTGGGCCATAGAAAGCCGCTTCGTCAGAAACTTCAGTGAAGGGTACTTTTGATTCGACTAAAATTTCTCGAAGTGCGGATTCGGTCATCTCCCAATTTGCGGGTTCGTTAATATATTTTTCGCTGTGAGAAGAATCCCATTTTGAAAGTCTAAACCAGTAATTTGTTAGACCGAATAGTTTGAAATAGGCGAGAGTTAATTCCAGCACCTTTGCGAATTCAGCTTTTATCTGTTCTTTTGTGCAGTAAATATGGGCGTCGTTCATTGTAAGCGCTCTGACACGAAGTAGCCCAGCTAGAGTTCCTGAAAGTTCATTTCTGTAAACTGTTCCGTATTCCGCATAGCGAACAGGAAGATCTCGATAGCTCCGGGGCTTGCTCCTATACATGACGTGATGATGCGGGCAGTTCATTGCCTTCAAATAGTAGGTGCCATCGTCCATTGTCATTGGCGGATACATACTTGCGGCATAATAGGGAAGATGTCCGGATGTCTCGAATAACTCCTTTTTTCCAATATGGGGAGTTGAAACTCTTTCATACCCATATTTTTCCTCCACTGCTTCAACCATTTTCTCAACTGCACTACGCATGATTGTTCCTGCGGGGAGCCAGAGAACTAAACCCTTACCGACCAGGTCATCAAAAGTAAAAAGCTCAAGTTCTTTTCCAATTTTTCGGTGGTCACGTTTTTTCGCTTCTTCTAATAGGGCAACATGATTATCAAGCTCTGCTTTATTTTCAAAAGCGTATCCATAAATACGCGTTAGTTGTTTATTTTTTTCACTTCCGCGCCAATATGCACCAGCGAGTCTTGAAAGGCTAAAACCTGCTGGGTCTATTTTTTTGCAATCGGGAGTATGTCCTCCTCTGCAGAGATCTGTAAAATTGCCGACAGTGTAAAAAGTAATTTCCTCTCCTCTTTCTACAATTTCGTCTATGAGCTCAAGCTTGAAAGGATTATTTTTGAAAAATTCCCGTGCCTCACCTTCGCTTATCATTTGAGACGAAAAGGCATCCCAATTTTTTAGAAGTGATTTCATCTTTGCCTCAATTACTTTTAGCTCCTTTTCTGATGGGGGAGTTTTAAAGTCAAAATCATAGTAAAAACCATCATCAATTGCAGGGCCGATTGTTGTAAGAGTCTCTGGATATAGCTCAAGCACTGCCGCCGCCAAAAGATGCGCTAGGGAATGTCTTAAATGTTCTAGGTTAGTATTTTCCATCTCGATATGATACCAGAAACGCCTAGATCATTCTAGGGCTTTGACTGCTTCGATAATAATAGACGGGGAACCGTTTCTAAGAGAGACAGTACCGCGAATTGCTACGCATTTTTCAGGTGCAAGAAGAAGTTTAAATTGACCATATGGAGTTGGGAAGACGACGCATTCTATCGAGTCAGTTAAGTCTGATATTTTTACAAAAGCCATCTGGTCATTTTTTTTAGTGATTACCATTCGCACCTCTTCAACAAGTCCAGCAATAATAATCCCTTTTCCGTTTGGGTATTCTTTGATCTTTGTAATGGTGTGTTCATTCTTTTCGAATTTTTCTTTGTGCTTATCGAGCGGATGACCGGACACGTAAAGTCCGAGAAGCTCTTTTTCCCAGGCTAATTTTTCGGTGAGAGATGCTGGTTCTGCGGGTTTTAATTTTAAGTCTGGTAGGCCAGATTTATCCTCAAGTAATCCGAAGAGAGAAGTTTGCCCAGCGCTCGAAGCTCCTTGTTTGTTGAACTCGAGAGCTTCCTCCATGTTTGCCATTAGTTGTCCACGCTCGCCAAAA